>NZ_JAMYOI010000040.1:0-52515 GCF_040319775.1 Mesorhizobium sp. M0870 | reverse complement strand
CCCCCCCATTTAAACCCCTGCATTAGGGGCGCCCGCGTCTTTTTTTTAAACCACAATTATTAACACAACCTTTGGCCCCTTGTCCAAAAAAAAACGGGGTGCCCCCGCCCCGGGCGGCCCCCCCCCCCGGGTCCGTTTTCATGTTCAAAGGACTCGGCCGTCATGGACTCCTATCGCAATTCCGATCCGCGGCCGCCGATCATGCAGGGCTCGCCGCCCGCCATGGTACCGCCGAAGCTCGACTGGGACCGGCCGCCGTGGAACCGCTGGGCGTTCCAGAACATCCGTGAAATTCTGCCGACCGCCGAAGTCTGGCGCGGCAATGGCCATCGCCACCGCTTCGAACGCGCCGAGGCCGATCTCGACGGGCTGACGGTCGAGGACAGCACAGGCGCGCCGACGACGCTCGCCGGGCTGCTCGACGAGACCTATACGGACGGCTTCCTGGTGCTCAAGGACGGCAAGGTCGCCTATGAGCGCTACTTCAACGGCATGGATGAGCGCACGCTGCACCTGTCGCAGTCAATGGCGAAGTCCCTTACCGGTTCGGTGTTCGGCATACTGGTTGGGCGCGGCCTGATCGATCCGGCCAGACCGGTAACGGACTACCTGCCGGAGCTCGGCGTTACCGGCTGGGCCGGCGCCAGTGTGCAGCATGTGCTCGACATGACCAGCGGCGTCCGCTTCTCCGAGGAGTACACCGACCGCTATTCGGACATTGGCCAGGTCGATGTCGCCACCGGCTGGAAGCCGGTGCCGCCGGGCAGCGATCCGGCCTTTCGCTGGCCATCGCACATGTTCGAGCTGATCCTGGGCTTGAAGGAAACGATCCGCCCGCACGGTGCCCAATTCGAATACCGCTCGATCGAGACCGACGTGCTTGCCTTCATCATGGAACGGGTGACGGGCAAACGGCTTCCGCAGCTGGTTTCGGAAGAACTCTGGCAAAAGCTCGGCGCTGATGAAAGCGCCTGCTTCACGGTCGACAGCGCCGGCTATGCGGTGGCCGACGGTGGCTTCAACGCGACGCTGCGCGACTATGGCCGCTTCGGCCAGCTGATCCTCGACAATGGTGGCGGCGTCGTGCCGTCCGGCTGGGTCGAGGCGACGCGCAACGGCAGGCATGGGCCGGACTTCAGCCCCAGCCTGCCGGAGGGCAGCTATCGCAACCAGTTCTGGATCGAGGACCCGCGCTCGCGCGCACTGATGTGCCGCGGCGTGTTCGGTCAGATGATCCATATCGACTGGAACACCGGAATGGTCGTGGTGAAGCTTTCGACCTGGCCGGATTTCGCCAATGGTGGCTATTCCATAGCGACGCTGAAGGCCGTGCACGCTATCGCCACGGCACTTCGCTGAGCCCCACAAAGAAGAAACGACCCGGAAGGAAACGCCATGACCGGCAAGACCGTGTTCGAGACCCGCTATGGCTTCCGGCGCAACCAGGTGGTGCTCGCCAACTGGCGCGAGAACCCGTTCAACCGGTGGTCGTTCCAGAATCTCGACGAACTGGTGCCGACCGCCCGCGTGGCGGCGACGTCGGGCGTTGTCGAAACCCCCGTTCGCGATATGGGCGGCCTACTCGGCGGAAAGGTCGCGATCGCCGGCACACCGGAGACGGTGGCTGAATTTCTCGCACGTTCGAGCACCGACGCACTGACGGTGATGAAAGGCGGCAAGATCGTCGGCGACTGGTTCGCCCCGCATATGGATTTCGGCGCCCGCCACATCATCTTCTCGATCAGCAAGTCGGTGACAGCCATCATCGCCGGCATATTGCAAGGCGAGGGGATGTTCGACCCGGAAGCGCCTGTGACGGCCTACATCCCTGAAGCCGCCGGCTCTGCCTATGGCGATGCGAGCGTGCGGCATGTGCTCGACATGAGCGTCAGCCTCGATTTCGAGGAGGCCTATCTCGATCCGGAGAGCGCTTTCGCCCGCTATCGTCGCGCCACGTTGTGGAATCCGGGCGGCGGCACGGAGAGCCTGCGCGAATTCATTTTGACCTTGCAACGCCTTGCAGAGCCGCATGGCCAGACCTTCCGCTACCGCTCGCCGAATTCCGACCTGCTCGGCCTGCTGCTCGAGCGTGCGTCGGGCCAGCGTTTTGCCGACCTGATGCGCGAGAAGCTGTGGCTGCCGCTCGGCGCTGTCAGCGAAGCCTCGATCGGCGTCGACATGGAAGGCACGGCGCGCACGGCCGGCGGCATTTCGGTGACGCCGCGCGACCTGGCGCGTGTCGGCGAGATGATGCGGCAAGGCGGGGTGGCCAATGGCCGCCGCATCGTGCCCGAGGTGTGGGTACGCGACACGACCAGCACCGGCGGCAGTGCGGACGCCTGGCAGCGCGGTGCGATGCTGCCACTGTTTCCCAAAGGTCGTTACCGCAACAAATGGTACCAGACCGGTTTGCCGAGCGGCGCCTATTGCGGCATCGGCATCCATGGTCAGTGGCTGTATGTCGATCCCAGGACCGAAGTGGTGATCGCCAAGATGTCGTCGCAGCCCGAGCCGGTCGACGATCCGCTCGATGTCGAGATCGTCGCCTTCTTCGAGGCGCTGAGCCGCATGGTCTAGACTGGGCCCGAGCCGCCACATTAGCGCACGCTTTCCTGTGGACCCGCCGGGCTGATCAAAGCGCGGCGGTTGGCGGGCCGGACGTCTGCGCCTATGGTCGCCGCTCTTTGGGTGAGAGCAGGTACGACATGGCATCCGACATCAAGCGCATTGCAGCCATCATCGCGGCCGAGATCAGCGCGCGGCCCGAACAGGCGGCCGCGGCGATCGAACTGCTCGATGAGGGCGCGACAGTGCCGTTCGTGGCGCGCTACCGCAAGGAAGTCACCGGCGGCCTGGACGACACGCAATTGCGCAATCTTGCCGAACGGCTTGCCTATCTGCGCGAGCTCGACGCGCGCCGCGACACCATCCTTGGCTCGATCCGCGAACAGGGTAAGCTGACCGAGGAGCTTGAAGGCAAGATCGTCGCCGCCACCACCAAGGCTGAGCTGGAAGATATCTACCTGCCCTACAAGCCCAAGCGCCGGACCAAGGCCGAGATCGCCAGGGAACGCGGGCTGGGGCCGCTGGCCGAGGCCATCTTGGCGAACCGCTCATTGGTGCCTGCCGAACTGGCGCTGGCCTATGTCAGCGAAGAGGTGGCCGATACCAAGGCGGCGCTCGAAGGGGCGCGCGACATCCTGTCGGAACAATTCGCCGAGAATGCCGATCTGGTCGGAAAATTGCGCAGCTACATGAAGGAGCGCGCCTTCATGCGGGCCAGGGTGGTCGACGGCAAGCAGGAGGCCGGCGCGAAGTTCTCCGATTATTTCGACCATGTCGAGCGCTGGACAAATGTGCCGAGCCACCGCGCGCTGGCGATGCTGCGCGGCCGCAACGAGGAAGTGCTGTCGCTCGACATCGAGGTCGATGCCGATGACACCTCGCCGGTGAAGCCGGTCGAGCGGATGATCGCCAATGCCTATGCCATCGGCGGCAGCCTGCCCGGCGACCGCTGGCTGATGGACGTCGCCGGCTGGACCTGGCGTATAAAACTGTCACTGCACCTGACACTCGATTTGATGCGCGATCTGCGCGAGCGAGCCGAGGAAGAGGCGATCCATGTCTTTGCCCGCAATTTGAAGGATTTACTGCTGGCGGCGCCCGCCGGCTCGCGCGCGACGATGGGGCTCGACCCCGGCATCCGCACCGGCGTCAAGGTGGCGGTGGTCGACGGCACCGGCAAGGTGCTGACAACAACGACAGTCTATCCGTTTCCGCCGAGGAACGATGTGCGCGGCACCCAGGCCGAACTCGCCAAGCTCATCCGCCTGCACAAGGTCGAGCTGATCTCGATCGGCAACGGCACCGGCAGCCGCGAGACGGAAAAGCTGGTCGCCGACATGCTGTCCGACATGCCGGCGGATGGCGGGCCGAAGCCCTTGAAAGTGATCGTCAGCGAGGCCGGCGCCTCTGTCTATTCGGCATCGGCGACGGCGGCGGCGGAATTCCCCGGCCTCGACGTGTCGTTGCGCGGCGCCGTCTCGATCGCCCGGCGGCTGCAGGATCCGCTGGCCGAATTGGTCAAGATCGAACCCAAATCGATCGGCGTCGGCCAGTACCAGCATGATGTCGACCAGTACCGTCTCGGCCGCTCGCTGGAAGCGGTGGTGGAAGACGCGGTCAACGCCGTCGGCGTCGATCTCAACACCGCCTCGGCGCCGCTGCTGGCGCGCGTTTCAGGTCTCGGCGCGTCGCTGGCCGACGCGATCGTCGCGCATCGCGATGCGACCGGCCCCTTCGCCAGCCGCAAAGACCTGCTCAAGGTGCCGCGGCTCGGACCTCGCGCATTCGAACAATCCGCCGGCTTCCTGCGCATTGCCAATGGCAGCGAGCCGCTCGATGCCTCGTCGGTGCATCCGGAGGCCTATGGCGTGGCCAAGAAGATCGTCGCCGCCTGCGGGCGCGATGTGCGGTCGTTGATGGGCGACAGTGCAGCACTCAAGGCGCTCGATCCGCGCGTTTTCGTCGATGAGCGTTTCGGCCTGCCAACGGTACGCGATATCCTGGCAGAGCTGGAAAAGCCGGGCCGCGACCCACGTCCGGGCTTCAAGACGGCGACGTTTGCCGACGGCATCGACGATATCAAGGATCTGAAGCCCGGCATGCTGCTGGAAGGCACCGTCACCAATGTCGCCGCCTTCGGCGCCTTCGTCGACATCGGTGTCCATCAGGACGGGCTGGTGCATGTCTCTCAGCTGGCCGACCGGTTCATCAAGGACGCGCACGAGGTGGTCAAGGCCGGCGATGTGGTGAAGGTGCGCGTCGTTGATGTCGACATCAAGCGCAAGCGCATCGCGCTATCCATGCGCAAGGATGGTGGCGAAGGGGGCGCGTCGAAAGGTGGGCCGCGCGATACCGGAGGCGGCAGGCCGGCACCGCGTTCGCCGGCGCCTCAGCGCCAGCCGGAGCGGCCGGCACAGCAAGGCGCGTTCGGCGCGGCGCTGGCGGATGCGCTGAAGCGGAAGTAGTTACCACGCCAGAACGGCCGGCTCCTTCTCGACCTGGCCCAGCAGCCAGTCGCGAAAACTGGCGACTGGCGGATGGCCGCGCTTGTCGTGTGGGACGACGAGATAGTAGGCGCTGCGGCTTTGCATGGGCTGGCCTGGCGCCGGCACCAATTGGCCGCGCTGCAATTCGCCTGCAATGAGGATCAGCGGTAGCAGCGCCACACCGAGCCCCGCCATGCAGGCCTGGGCGGCGGTGCCGAACTGCTCGAACTGCATGCCGGGCCCCGTCGGTGCGCTCAGGCCCTGATGCTCGAACCATTCCGTCCACGCGCCAGGGCGCGTCGCCATATGCAGCAGCGGCAACCGGCCGATATCGGCCGGTGTGGCGATGGCGCGGCCGGCGAGGAATTCGGGCGACACGACCGGCGCCACCGTTTCGCGCACCAACAGTGTCGAGTCGGCCTCAGGCCAGTCCGGCAGGCCATAGTGGATGGCGGCATCCAGCCTCTCCCTGGCGAAGTCGAAGCGGCCGATGCGGGTGACGAAATTGATGGTGATATCGGGATTGTTTTCGACGAAATCGGGGATCATCGGCATCAGCCAGCGCGTGCCGAAGGTCGGCAGAATGGCAAGGTTCAGGATGCCACTATGCCGATTGCTCATCAATCCAAGGGCTGCATCACGCAATTGCCCAAGTGCCGAACGCACCGCCTCGGCGTAGATTTCGCCCGATGTCGACAGCCTGACATTGCGGCTGTCGCGTTCGAACAGCCGGCGGCCGAATTGATCTTCAAGAAGCCTGACCTGCCGACTGACCGCGCCCTGGGTCAGATCGAGTTCCTGGGCGGCGGCGGTGAAACTGCCCAGCCGGGCCACAGCCTCGAAGGCGGCAAGGGCGCTTATGTTGGGCAAAAGGCGGCGTTGGACACTCATGATCCATTCCTATAGCTCATTGATCGGTGAATCAATTTCGTTTGATTTTTTCGAGGCGCAGGCCGATAGAACGGGCCAAGATTTTGCTTCATGCATGTCATCGTTTTGAGCGACATGCACTTGGTTGGGAGAACGCCATGGCCGCCGACAAGAATGCATTCGTCTGGGAAGATCCGTTCCTGATCGAGGGCCAGCTTTCGGAAGACGAGCGCATGGTGCGCGACGGTGCGGCGGCCTTCGCCGCCGACAGACTGGCGCCGCGGATCGAGGACGCCTACCTCAACGAGACTTTCGACACCGCGATCTTCCGCGAAATGGGCGAGGCCGGCCTGCTCGGCATCAATATCCCCGAGGAGTTCGGCGGGCTTGGCGCTAATTATGTGACCTACGGGCTGGTGGCGCGCGAGGTGGAGCGCGTCGATTCCGGCTATCGTTCGATGATGTCAGTGCAGTCGTCTCTGGTGATGTATCCGATCTACGCCTATGGCTCGGACGAGCAGCGCAAGAAGTACCTGCCCAAGCTTGCCAGCGGCGAGTGGATCGGCTGTTTCGGCCTGACCGAGCCGGATGCCGGCTCCGATCCGGGCGGCATGAAGACACGCGCCGAGAGGACAGCCAACGGCTACAAGCTGTCCGGTTCGAAGATGTGGATTTCCAACGCGCCGGTCGCCGACGTGTTCGTCGTCTGGGCGAAGCTGAAGGGCGAGAACGGCAAGGACGAGATCCGTGGCTTCGTGCTGGAAAAGGGCATGGAGGGGCTTTCGGCGCCGAAGATCGGCGGCAAGCTGTCGCTGCGGGCGTCGATCACCGGCGAAGTGGTGATGGAAGGCGTGGAGGTCGGCGAGGACGCGCTGCTGCCCAACGCAAAGGGCCTTGGCGGACCGTTCGGATGCCTCAACCGGGCTCGCTTCGGCATTTCCTGGGGCTCGATGGGCGCCGCCGAGGATTGCTGGCACCGCGCCCGCCAATACGGGCTCGACCGCAAGCAGTTCGGCAAGCCGCTGGCCGGAACGCAGCTCTACCAGAAGAAGCTGGCGGATATGCAGACCGAGATCGCGCTTGGGCTGCAGGCATCATTGCGCGTCGGGCGGTTGCTCGATGAAGGCAAGATGGCGCCGGAAATGATCTCGATCGTCAAGCGCAACAATTGCGGCAAGGCGCTCGACATCGCCCGCCAGGCCCGCGACATGCATGGCGGTAACGGCATCCAGATCGGCTACCACGTCATGCGCCACGCGCAGAACCTGGAGACGGTCAACACCTATGAAGGCACGCATGACGTGCATGCGCTGATCCTGGGAAGGGCGCAGACGGGGATACAGGCGTTTTTCTGAGCCGGCAACCGTTGCTTAAATTAGGTGCACCGCAACATCTCTGCTTGGAGAATGGCGGCCTGATGTGTCAGGGTTCGGCGAAATCGTTGAAACGCTGAATTCCGGGGCTTCATGGCAATTCTGGCAGCCGTCTATCACCTGACCCATTACAAATATGACCGGCCGGTGGTTCTCGGGCCCCAGATCATCAGGCTGCAGCCGGCGCCGCATTCCCGCACCAAGGTGCTCAGTCATTCGCTCAAGGTCGAGCCGGCGAACCATTTCGTCAATCTGCAGCAGGATCCTTACGGCAATTTCCTCGCCCGCTTCGTCTTTCCGGAGCCGGTGACGGAGTTGAAGATCGAGGTCGACCTCGTCGCCGACATGACGGTCTACAACCCGTTTGATTTCTTCGTCGAGCCGTCGGCCGAGGCGTTTCCGTTCGAGTATCCGGAAGAAATCCGCGACGATCTCGCCATCTATCGCACCCCGGAACCGGCGGGACCGCTGCTGTCGGCGCTGCTGAAGACCATCGATCGCAGCGCAGCCAACACCGTCAATTTCCTGGTCGACCTCAATGCGCGGCTGCAGCGCGAGATTGCCTATATCGTGCGCATGGAAACCGGGGTGTTCTCGCCGGAAGAGACCTTGGCCGCGAAAAAGGGGTCTTGCCGGGATTCGAGCTGGCTGCTGGTGCAGATCCTACGCAATCTCGGTATCGCGGCACGCTTCGTTTCCGGCTATCTGGTCCAGTTGAAGCCCGATCTGGTGGCGCTGGACGGTCCGCCGGGAACGGCGACAGACTTCACCGATCTGCATGCGTGGTGCGAGGTCTATCTTCCCGGCGCCGGCTGGATAGGCTTCGATCCGACCTCGGGCCTGCTCACCGGCGAGAGCCATGTGCCGCTGGCCGCCACGCCGCATTTCCGCAACGCGGCCCCGATTTCCGGCATGGCGAGCTTCGCCAATGTCGAATTCGGCTTCGAGATGCGGGTCGACCGCATCGCCGAGCATCCGCGCATCACCAAGCCGTTTTCGGACGAAAGCTGGCAGGCGCTCGACGCGTTGGGCAACAAGGTCGATGCAGCGCTTGCTGCCGGCGACGTGCGGCTGACGATGGGCGGCGAGCCGACTTTCGTGTCGATCGACGATTTCGAGTCGGCCGAGTGGAACACCGCCGCCGTCGGTCCCACCAAGCGTGAAAAGGCGGACGAACTGATCCGTAAACTGCGCGAGCGCTTCGCGCCCGGCGGCTTTCTCCATTACGGCCAGGGCAAATGGTATCCGGGCGAAAGCCTGCCGCGCTGGACCTTTTCGCTCTACTGGCGTGCCGACGGCCAGCCGGTGTGGAGCGATCCGTCGCTGATCGCACGCGAAAAGAGCGAGGCCGATATCGGCCCGAAGCAGGCCGAAAGCCTGCTCACCGCGATTGCCGGCGAACTCGGCATCGACAAGGCCATGGTCAGCGAAGCCTATGAGGATCCGGCCGAATGGCTGCTCAAGGAAGGCAAGCTGCCCGACAATGTCGATCCGTCCAACTCCAGGCTGGAGGATCCGGAAGAACGCAGCCGCATGGCGAAAGTGTTCGAACGCGGGCTGACCAAACCGTCCGGCTATGTGCTGCCCGTCCAGCGCTGGAACAGCCAGGCATCGGATCCGCGCTGGCGCTCGGAAAAATGGAAGACGCGGCGCGGCCGGCTGTTCCTGGTGCCAGGCGATTCACCGGTCGGCTACCGGCTGCCGCTCGGCACGTTGCCCTATGTGCCGCCCGAGCAATTCCCCTATATCGTGCCGGTCGACCCGTCGCTACCACGCGGCCCGCTGCCCGCGCGTGAAGCCATACTGGCCGGACCGACTCCAGCCGAACTCGAAGGCGCCGACGAGATGGCGCGCCGCCAGCAGGCGGCATCGTTCACCGCTGCGACCGGCCAGCAGGAGCGGGTCGAGCAGGAGATCACCGAGATTGGCGGCGCTGTGCGCACCGCGCTTTCGGTCGAACCGCGCGACGGGCGGCTGTGCGTGTTCATGCCGCCTGTCGAGGCGCTGGAAGACTATCTCGAACTGGTCGCGGCGGCCGAGAACGCGGCAAAGGCGATCGGCCTTCCCGTGCATATCGAGGGCTACGGCCCGCCTCACGATCCGCGCCTCAACGTCATCCGCGTTGCGCCTGATCCCGGCGTCATCGAGGTCAACATCCATCCTGCTTCCAACTGGCAGGATTGCGTGGCGACGACGACGGCGATCTATGAGGAAGCGCGGCAGACACGGCTTGGCGCCGACAAGTTCATGATCGATGGGCGCCACACCGGCACCGGCGGCGGCAACCATGTCGTGGTCGGCGGTGCGACACCCAATGACAGCCCGTTCCTGCGAAGGCCGGACCTGTTGAAGAGCCTGGTGCTGCAATGGCAGCGCCATCCGTCGCTGTCCTATCTGTTCTCTGGCCTGTTCATCGGGCCGACCAGCCAGGCGCCACGCTTCGACGAAGCGCGTCACGACTCGCTCTACGAGCTTGAGATCGCGATGGCGCAGGTGCCGCATCCAGACCAGGGCAACGCACCCTTGCCATGGCTGGTCGACCGGCTGTTCCGCAATTTGTTGACCGACGTCACCGGCAATACGCATCGTTCGGAAATCTGCATCGACAAGCTGTTTTCGCCGGACGGACCGACCGGTCGGCTGGGGCTGGTCGAATTCCGCGGCTTCGAGATGCCGCCCAATGCACGCATGAGCCTCGCGCAGCAACTGCTTGTCAGGGCGATCATTGCCCGCGCGTGGAAAAGCCCGCTCGACGGCCGTTTCGTGCGCTGGGGCACATCGCTGCACGACCGCTTCATGCTGCCGCATCATGTCTGGGCCGATTTCCTCGACGTGCTCGACGACCTCAAGCTCAACGGCTTCGAATTCAGGCCCGAATGGTTCGACGCCCAGCTCGAATTCCGCTTCCCGTTCTGCGGCGAGGTTCAGCATGCCGGCATCAAGCTGGAGCTGCGCCAGGCGCTGGAGCCGTGGCATGTGATGGGCGAGCAAGGCGCGATCGGCGGCACCGTGCGCTTCGTCGATTCCTCGGTCGAACGGCTGCAGGTCAAGACCGAAGGGCTGAACCCGGAGCGCCACGCAGTCGTCTGCAACGGCCGCATCGTGCCGATGAAGGTCACTGACAATCGCGAAGTGGCGGTGGCGGGTGTCCGCTTCAAGGCCTGGCAGCCGGCATCGGGCCTGCATCCGGCGCTGCCGGTCAACACGCCACTGGTCTTCGACATCTATGACCGCTGGTCGGGACGTGCGGTCGGCGGCTGCGTCTATCATGTCGCCCATCCCGGCGGGCGCAATTACGACACCTTTCCGGTCAATGGCAACGAGGCGGAAGCTCGGCGGCTCGCCCGCTTCGAACCGCGCGGCCATACGCCATCCGCCTATGTGATCCGTGAAGAACAACCGGCGGAAGATTTCCCGATGACCCTTGACCTTCGGCGGCCGGCAAGACTCTGATCAGCGATGGCAAAGGGGAATCACAAGAGAGGACACGGCAAGCCGCGGACCCACAGCCTGCTGGAGCACTACCAGCCGATCGACGGCGTCGTCGACGAGATGGTCGATGCGTCAGGCAATCCTCGCCCGGCCTGGAAGCATTTTGTCGAGGCGCTCGAGGAACTTGGCGCTGAAAAGCTCGGCCAGCGCTTTGCCCGCGCCGACCAGTATCTGCGCGATGCCGGCGTTTATTACCGCGTCTATGACAAGGCCGGTGCCAATGAGCGCGAATGGCCGCTGGCGCATGTCCCGGTTCTCATCGAGGAGAGCGAGTGGGCGGCGATCAGCGCCGGCCTCGTGCAGCGCGCCGAACTGTTCGAGGAAACCATCGCCGATATCTACGGGCCGAACCGGCTGGTCGAGAAAGGTATCCTGCCGGCGGGATTGATCGCCGCCAGCCCCGAATATTTGCGGCCTGTCGTCGGCACCAGGCCGGCCGGCGGCCACTTCCTGCATTTCTGCGCCTTCGAGCTCGGCCGTGGACCTGACGGCCAGTGGTGGGTGCTGGGCGATCGCACGCAGGCGCCGTCCGGCGCCGGTTTCGCACTGGAAAACCGCGTCGCCACCACACGCGCGCTGTCCGACATCTATGGCGAGATGCATGTGCACCGCCTTGCCGGCTTTTTCCGCCGTTTTCGCGATGCGTTGATCGGCATGGCCAAGGAGACCGACGGCCGCGTCGCCATCCTGACGCCGGGGCCGCTCAACGAAACCTATTACGAACACGCCTACATCGCCCGCTACCTCGGCATCATGCTGCTCGAAGGCGAGGATTTGACCGTCTCCGGCAGCCGGCTGATGGTGCGCACGGTTTCCGGCCTGATGCCGATCAGCGTGTTGTGGCGGCGGCTCGACGCCGCTTTCGCCGACCCGCTCGAACTGCGCCCGGATTCGCAGATCGGAACGCCGGGCCTGGTCGAGGCGATCCGCCAGGGCGCGGTTGCTACCGTCAATGCGCTGGGCTCCGGCCTGATGGAGACGCGCGCGCTGCTTGCCTTCCTGCCCAAGATTTCACGGGCCTTGCGTGGCGAGGAATTGCTGCTGCCAAGTGTCGCGACATGGTGGTGCGGGCAAGCTACCGAGCGCGCGCATGTGCTGGCCAATATCGATCGCATGGTGATCGGGCCGGCGCTGTCGACGAGGCTTGCCTTCGAGGACGACGATTCAACGAAGCTAGGCTCGGCTCTGTCGGCCGGGGAGCGGGCGGAACTGGTGGCGCGCATTGAACGTGATGGCGGCGATTTCGTCGGCCAGGAAGCGGTGACGCTTTCGACGACGCCCGTCTATGTCGGCGGCTGGCTGGAGCCGCGGCCAGCGAGCCTGCGCGTCTACCTGGCGCGAACGCCGGAGGGCTGGACGGTGATGCCGGGCGGTTTTGCCCGTATCGGCCTGTCGCTCGACCCGACGGCGATCGCCATGCAGCGTGGCGGCCAGGCGGCGGATGTCTGGGTTGTCAGCGACAAACCGGTGGAGCGCGAGACGCTGCTACCGCAAGAAGGCGACAGTTTCAGCCGCACCAGGCCCGGCAGCCTGCCCAGTCGCGCGGCGGAAAACCTGACCTGGCTCGGCCGCTATATCGAGCGCTCGGAAGACACGGTGCGCATCCTGCGCGCCTACCATGTGCGGCTGGCCGAAACCTCCGACCCGGATATGCCGCTGCTCGCCGACATCAGGGATTATCTCGAACCTTTCGGCATCGATGTGGAGACGGCGATCCCGTCAGGGCTGATCGGCACGCTGGATAGCGCGGTCTACAGTGCCGGGCAGATCCGCGACCGCTTCTCGCCCGATGGCTGGCTGGCGCTGAAGGACCTGTCGAAAACCATCCATCAGTTCGCAACGACGGTCGCGCCCGGCGACGACGCGACCCGGGCGATGACAGTCATCCTGCGTAAGCTCGCCGGCTTTTCCGGCCTGCTGCACGAGAACATGTACCGCTTCGCCGGCTGGCGCTTCCTCGAGATTGGCCGCCGGCTGGAGCGCGGTATCCAGATCTCCCGCACGCTGTCGCGGCTGACCAGCGCCAAGGCGCCGGACGGCGCGCTCGACATGATGCTGGAAATCGGCGACAGCGTGATGACCCATCGCCGCCAATATCCGGTGCAGGCCGGTCGGCGCACGGTGATCGACCTGCTGGCGCTCGATCCGCTTAACCCGCGCTCCATCCTGTTCCAACTTGAAAGGCTGAAGGCCGAAATCGGCCTGTTGCCGTCGCTCGGCGGGGAGGGGCAAATGTCGCCGGCGGCGAAGGAAATCCTGCAGCTCAACACCCAGATTGCCATCAAGGAGCCTTCGGACATGACGGCAAAGGCGCTGGACGACCTCGCCTATGAAATCGGCGGCCTCTACAACAGCCTCGCCAAAGCCTATTTCGGATAAAGCATGCTCTACGACATCAGGCTTCATCTGCATTACGATTACGCTGCGGCGGCCGGCGGCGGTCGTCATCAGGTGCGCGTACTGCCGTCGACGATGTCAGGCGTGCAGCGTGTCATCGCCGCATCCCTGTCCTTTGCGCCGGCACCCAACGAGCGTTCCGACTTTTCCGATTTCTTCGGCAACAACGTCACCTCGATCGCCTTTCGCGACGCGCATGACGCGCTCGACATCAGGATGAGCGCCCGCGTGTCGGTGTCTCGGCCCGAGCCCGGGCTCGACGTGTCGCCCGATATCGCCCGGCTGAGGCAGGAGCTCGCCGCGGTGCGGTCTCTGGCACCTGATGCACCGCACCATTTCCTGACGTCCAGCACCCATGCCGGCATCGACGATGCGATCACCGCTTACGCACGCGACAGCATCGCCGGCTCTGCCGCCGGCACGGTCATGAGCCTGTGCAATCGCATCTATCGCGATTTCACCTATGACGGCGAAGCGACAACGGTGCGGACCCGGGCCAGTGATGCCTTCAAGTTGAAGCGCGGCGTCTGCCAGGACTTTTCGCACATCATGATCGCCGGCCTGCGCGGGCTCGGTATTCCGGCCGGCTATGTCAGCGGCTTCTTGCGCACCATCCCGCCGAAGGGCAAGCCCCGGCTGGAAGGCGCCGATGCCATGCATGCCTGGGTCAAGGTCTGGTGCGGGCGCGATGCAGGCTGGCAGGAATTCGATCCGACCAACGGCATGCGGGCCAGCAACGACCATATCACCGTCGGCCACGGCCGCGACTATTCGGACGTGGCGCCGATCGTCGGCGTGCTCAAGACCACGGGGGGACAGGTTGGCGAGCAAGCTGTCGACGTCATTCCGGTCGTGCTCGAAAGAGCCTGAAGCAGGTCGTACACGCAGGTATTTGCGCTGCAATTCGGGATGGACAAGACTGCTTCTCAAATACCGATGCCGCCGCTAGTCTGTATTCGTTTCGGGGTGACGATAGTTGTATCCTCAAGCGCATGGCGCGAGGTTTTGTAATTGAGAGCAATCAGCGTCGTCATTCCTGCCTGTAACGCGGCGGCGACCATCGCTGCAACGCTGGCGTCGCTACGCAGCGAGGCCGAGATCATCGGCGAGATCTTGCTGGTCGACGACGCGTCGACCGATGGGACGGCAACCATCGCGCGGGAGGCCGCGGCACAACTGTCGTTGCCGCTGCGCGTGCTGTCGGCCAAATGCCGCGATGCAGGCGGTGCCCGCAATTTGGCGCTGGCCGAAGCGGTCTATTCCTGGGTCTACCTGATCGATGCCGACGACCTGCATCTGCGGGGCGGGTTGCGCGCACTGCTCCGCAAGGCCCGGGAGCAGCCGGAGGCCGACATGATCGTCGGTGCCTACCGGCGACGGGTGAACGGCCAGGACCGGCAGATCAAGATGCCGAACGGCTACCAGGCTGCGTGCCTGGCAAATGCTTCGGCCTATGTCAAAGGCGACATACGTTCGGTCGCCGTGGGCAGCGTTCTGGCATCGCGGACCCTGATCGGCGAGACGCGGTTCCCGATCGGAATGGCCTATGACGAGGACGCGCTGTTCTGGGCACGGCTGATGAGCAAGGCATCGCTCGCCATGGTTTCGCAACCTGTCATGGTCTACGAGGTTTCGCCGGTACGTTCCGATGACCGCTTTGCCATCAACCCGGTGCGGCGCTTCCTGGACTGGCGCCGGGAACTGCGCACACTCACCGACTGCAACATCCCGTTGTCGGCCCTCAAGGCCAGGGAAGGCCTTGTCGCCCTCAAGATCGCCCGGGTCCACTATGCGCGCGGCGATCTGGGCACCGCGGCGCGCTTCCTGGCGGTAGCCGCGGCCGCGCCAAAGCGGCGCTCAGAAGCTTGGCGCTGCCTGCGCTACAGGTTCAAGCTCGCGGCGCGGCGGCGTTTGTCCGCGCCGCCGATCAAGCTGGAAGGCGCTCTGTAGGCGCCAGCCAACACGATATCGGCGCGAGACGCTTTTCGGACGGCGCGTGGAACCAGCGGTCGGCCAGTGGCTTATCTACGGAATTCGCGTGGAGCCGACATGTTGCAAAAATCCGGATTGTCGCCCAGCCGACCGGCTGGCCAGGATGCTGTGTCGCCAGATGGCGCGCCCAAAAACGGGGCACAAAGCTCGGCCGACCATGCGTCGCTTAGCTATGTCAGTGATGCTGAGCCCGGTATCCGGCGGCTGAAAACAGGCAAGGGGTTTTCCTACCAGGGACCGGACGGAGGGACAGTTTCGGACACTACCAGGGCCCGCATCGAGGCGATCGTCATTCCGCCGGCCTGGAGGGATGTGTGGATTTCGCCGGACGCGGACGGCCATATCCAGGCAACCGGCAGGGACCAGCGCGGACGCAAGCAATACCGCTATCATCCGCAATGGGCCGAAGAGCGCGATGGTGCCAAATATTCGAGCCTGGTTGCTTTCGCCGAGAGCCTGCCGGACCTGCGGCACAGGATCGACAGCGATCTGCGCCGTCGTGGCCTGCCGTTCGAGCGTGTCGTCGCCGCGGTCGTCTGGCTGCTCGACAACACGATGATCCGCGTCGGCAATGCCGCCTACGCCCGTGACAACAAGAGTTTCGGGTTGACCACGTTGCGCGACCGGCATGTGGATATTGTCGGTTCAAGTCTGCGCTTTGCCTTCAAGGGCAAGTCGGGCAAGGAGTGGAAGCTGAAGCTGGTCGACCGCCGCATCGCCAGGATTGTGCGCGGCGCACAGGACCTGCCAGGCCAGAAGCTGTTCCAGTATCTCGATGAGGACGGCAACAGGCGGCCGGTCCGCTCCGAGGACGTCAACCGCTATATCCGTGAGGCGGTCGGTGACGCCTTCAGTTCGAAGCATTTCCGCACCTGGGGCGGCACCATTCACGCCGCGTCGCTGTTTGCCCAAACGGAACTGCCGCAAAGCCGGGCGCAGCGAAACAGGGCGATGAACAGCGTTATCGACAAGGTTGCCGAGCGGCTGGGCAATACGCGTGCCGTCTGCCGCAAATGCTATATCCACCCGCGGGTCTTCGAAGCGTGGTCCGAGGGGCGGTTGCTGAATGAAATGGCGCAAGCCAACAAACGCAAACGCTCAATCGATGGTCTCGATGACGAGGAAGCTCTCGTGCTGCGATGGCTGAAACCGCGAGAAAGCTGACCAGCGCGGCCGGCCGTGGCCAAATCCGCCACATCTGGATTTTTTTATCGACGTGGTGTCGGGATCGGTCTTACTGTTTCGTCCTTTGACAGAGAAAAGGACCAGCCATGCTCTACGCAATCCTCTGCTATGCTTCCGAAGATGTCGTCTGCTCCTGGAGCAAGGCACAGGACGACGAGGTCATGGCCAATATCCTCGGCGTTCAGGAAAAATATGCCAAGGCCGGCCGGCTTGGCCCGGTGGCACGGCTTCTGCCGACGACCGCCGCGACGACCCTGAGAAAGGTCAAGGGTGAATCGGTCGTCATCGATGGGCCGTTCGCCGAGACCAAGGAACAGTTTCTCGGCTTCTACACGCTCGAATGCGCTGATCTCGACGAGGCGGTGGAGTTCGCCCGCGAGCTTTCCGAGGTCAACCCGAGCGGTGGGTCGTATGAAATCCGGCCGGTTTCGGTCTTTAACCCAACAAGGGTTTCCGCATGACCGAAATGGCCTGGATAAGCTCCGCGATCAGCGCCGCCCGCCCGCAGGCCATGGGTGCGCTGCTGCGTTATTTCCGCGATCTCGATACGGCGGAGGAAGCTTTCCAGGACGCGTGCCTCAGGGCGCTGAAGAACTGGCCGCAGAACGGGCCGCCGCGCGACCCGGCGGCCTGGTTGATCTTCGTCGGTCGCAACAGCGGCATCGATGCGGTGCGCAAGCGCGCCAAGCAGGCGCCGATGCCGGAGGAAGACCAGGTTTCCGATCTGGAAGACGCCGAGAGCGATATCGCCGAGCGGCTGGACGGGGCGCACTACCGCGACGACATATTGCGGCTGCTGTTCATCTGCTGCCATCCTGATCTCCCGGCAACGCAGCAGATCGCGGTGGCGCTGCGCATCGTCTCCGGTCTTACGGTCAAGCAGATCGCGCGCGCCTTCCTGGTTGGCGAAAGTGCCATGGAGCAGCGCATCACTCGCGCCAAGGCGCGCATTGCGGACGCCGGCGTGCCGTTCGAGACGCCGGGCGCGGTCGAGCGGTCGGAACGGCTCGCCGCCGTCGCCGCCATGGTCTACTTGGTCTTCAACGAGGGCTATTCGACCAACAGCGGCGAGGCGCCGGCCCGCGCACCGCTGTGCGAGGAGGCGATCCGGCTGGCACGGCTGTTGCTGCGGCTGTTTCAGACCGAGCCGGAGATCATGGGGCTGACGGCGCTGTTGCTTCTGCAGCATGCGCGCGCACCGGCCCGTTTCGACGGGAGCGGCGAGATCGTGCTGCTCGAAGACCAGGATCGCAGCCTGTGGAGCCGCAAGATGATCGATGAGGGGCTGGCGCTGGTCGACAAGGCGCTGCGCCATCGCAAGCCCGGTCCTTACCAGGTGCAAGCGGCGATTGCCGCGCTGCATGCGCGGGCCGAAAAGGCCGAGGACACCGACTGGAACGAGATCGACCTGCTCTATCGCTTGCTCGAGCAGATGCAGCCGTCGCCGGTGGTCACGCTCAACCGGGCCGTCGCGGTCTCGAAGGTGCGTGGACCGGCAGAGGCGCTCGCCATGATCGAGCCGCTGGAAGAACGGCTTTCCGGCTATTTCCATTTTTTCGGCCTCAAGGGCGGCCTCTTGATGCAGCTCGACCGGGGCGACGAGGCGCGCGTCGCCTTCGACCGCGCCATAGCGCTTGCGAACACGGCGGCGGAAGCTGCCCATATCCGCATGCATATCGACCGGCTGATCAAGGACGGTGCGGTACGCCCAGCGGCCAAGAAGGCAAACTGAGCGCCATCTGGCTCAATCGTGCAGTTTGGGCTTAGACCATGCCGGGGTGGTGATTTTCCCTTGAACCGAGTAATGCCACGCGATGATCGTGCCTTAGGTGCCTTTGTGCACGCGGGCAGCATGGCGCCAGGCTTTGACCGGCGTGCCTTTTGTGCATGTCGTTGTCCCAAAACCGCTGGGCACTTTTGGGCGACATGCATTATGAGCGACTGGATCTGAAAGGGACAAGAATGACGATAGGCAAGGAAACGACCGAACTGCTGGCGAAACTGGGTGTGGCCAAGGAGACGCTGGCCGGCGGCGACCTGATCGTGCGCAGCCCGGTGACGGGCGAGCAGATCGCGGCGCTGAAGACGATCTCACCGGCTGACGCGGCCAAGGTGATCGATGCCGCGCACAAGGCCTTCCAGGCCTGGCGCATGGTGCCAGGCCCGCGGCGTGGCGAACTGGTGCGGCTGCTCGGCGAGGAGCTGCGTACGCACAAGGCCGAGCTTGGCCGGCTGGTCTCGATCGAGGTCGGCAAGATCCCGTCCGAGGGGCTCGGCGAAGTGCAGGAGATGATCGACATCTGTGATTTCGCCGTAGGCCTCTCCCGGCAATTGTACGGCCTGACCATCGCCACCGAGCGCCCAGGCCATCGAATGATGGAAACCTGGCATCCGCTCGGCGTCGTCGGCGTCATTTCCGCCTTCAATTTCCCGGTGGCTGTGTGGTCGTGGAATGCCGCCCTGGCGCTGGTCTGCGGCGACGCTGTGGTGTGGAAGCCGTCGGAAAAGACGCCGCTGACCGCACTTGCTTGCGAAGCCATCTTCAAACGTGCGGTCAAGCGCTTCGGCGCGGACGCACCTGATGGCCTGGCGCCGGTGCTGATCGGCGATCGCGCCGTCGGCGAGATCCTGGTCGATCACCCCAGAGTGCCGCTGGTTTCGGCGACCGGCTCGACCCGCATGGGCCGCGACGTCGGTCCGCGGCTGGCCAAGCGCTTTGCGCGCGCGGTGCTGGAACTCGGCGGGAACAATGCAGGCATCGTCTGCCCGACCGCCGATCTCGACATGGCGCTGCGCGCGATTGCCTTTGGAGCGATGGGCACGGCCGGCCAGCGCTGCACGACGCTGCGGCGCCTGTTCGTGCATGACAGCGTCTACGACGCCTTGGTTCCGCGCCTCAAAAAGGCCTACGAGAGTGTGTCTGTCGGCAATCCGCTGGAGACCTCCTCGCTGGTCGGGCCGCTGATCGACAAGGCGGCCTTCGATGCCATGCAGAAGGCGCTGAAGGAAGCCGCCGCCCATGACGGCAAGGTGACCGGCGGCACGCGGGTCGAGAACGGCCACCCCGATGCCTACTACGTGCACCCGGCGCTGGTCGAAATGCCAAGCCAGGTATCCCCGGTGACGGAAGAGACCTTCGCGCCGATCCTCTACGTGATGAAATATTCGGATTTCGACGTGGTGCTCGAAGAGCACAATGCCGTGGGGGCAGGCCTGTCCTCGTCGATCTTCACCCGAGACCTGCAGGAATCCGAGCGTTTCCTGGGTGTCGACGGATCGGATTGCGGCATTGCCAATGTCAACATCGGAACCTCGGGCGCCGAGATCGGCGGTGCCTTTGGCGGCGAAAAGGAAACCGGCGGCGGCCGCGAGAGCGGCTCCGACGCATGGAAGGCCTATATGCGGCGCGCCACCAACACGGTGAACTATTCCAAGGCGCTGCCGCTCGCCCAGGGCGTGTCGTTCGACATCGACTGAAGGGCTCGCCGGCTTGGGCATCCCGCACGGGGGATGCCCACCGGTCAGCTGCCTGCTGGCGAGTCAAAGGCCTTGACGAACGCGGCATCGATGATAGCCAGCTTGACGGCCTGGGCGGTCATGTACTCCCGGTAGAAATCGCCCGACACCCACATCACCGAATTGCCGCGCTGGCCAAGCCAGCCAACGCTGCCGAGGTCTTCGGCATCCCGCAGTTTGCGTGCCAGGTGGGTTCGCGACAGCTTGAGCCATTTGGCGAAATCGCCGATCGAGACGACGCCAGTCGGTATTGCAGCGAGGCCGGCATGGTCGGGATCGACGCCCGATATCAGCCAGTCCATGACGACGCCGCCATTGTTAAGCCAGGTGAACAGCGAAAAGGTCTGCTTGGGCTCGCGCACGGGACTGGAGGAGATCAGCCCGTCAGCCACCAGCGGTTGCACCCTGGCGAGCGCATAGGGCCGCTCCAGAAACGTTGCCAGACGGTTCGCGCCGTCGAGACTGTCCAGTGTGTGCAGATGAGCCATCATCCAGCCGGCGAGCGTGTCCAGCGTGTTCACTGTAGGCTGTATGGGGCGGATGCGGCCATCCTGAGCTGCCGAGAGGTGCTCGATGAAATTGTAGTGCAACATCTCCTTGAGCAAGGCGTCGGCGGTGTTGCGGCTGGCGACGGAATTCTCCCGGATGACGTCGATGAAACGCGCCGCCGTCAACTGCTTGCGGTGTCATCGGGCTCCCGTCTGAAATGCAGGGCAAGGCCGATATGCGCCATCAGCCAACGCTGCTGGGTGGCAAATATCGAGGCAAGCCTCGGGTTCGTCTCGTAGGTCTGGATAAGCGCCTGCGCCTGGGCACGGACACAGCGATGCAATGCCGGGTGACCGGCAATATGGTCCAAGGTCAGCGCCATTCTCCCCCCGTGCGTCAAGCCCCCCACGCGAAGACGCAGATCACATTTTCAGCCTTCAAGGCCCGTGTCCAGACGCGCCCGCTCTATAACAGGTTATGATCGCCAGTAGACAATGTTCACGGCCCGGGCAGATATCGATCGCGCCGATCCTTCAGCGGTCTTCCGGAGCTGGAAAACAGGCGTCGAAGGCCGCATCGACAATGGCCAGCTTAGCGGCCTGGACGGTCATGTACTCCTGGTAGAAAGTGTTCGATACCCACATCACCGAATGGCCGCGCTGGCCGAGCCAGCCGATGCTGCCGAGTTCCTCGGCAGCGCGCAGCTTGCGGGCGAGGTGGGTCCGCGACAGCTTGAGCCATCTGGCGAAATCTCCGATCGAAACCACGCTGGTCGGAATCCGGTCCAGGCCGGCATGATCGGGGTCGATGCCCGACATCAGCCAGTCCATGACGATGCCGCCATTGTTGAGCCAGATGAACAGGGAAAAAGTCTGGTTGGGCTCGCGCACCGGCTTGGAGGCAAGCAGGCCGTCCGCCACCAGAGGCTGCAGCCTGACAACCATGTCGGGCCGCTCCAGGAACCTGGCCAGCCGGTTGCCACCGTCGAGATGATCCAGCGTCTGCAGATGGGCAAGGACCCAGCCGGTGAAAGTCTGCACGGTTGCCGCCGTTGGCTGCAAAGGGTGCGTGCGCCCGTCGCCACCCGAAACATACTCGGCGACATGATAGTGCAGCATCTCCTTGATGAAAGCGTCCGCCGTGTTGCGGCTGGCCACCGCGTGCTGGTGTACGAACTCGATGAAACGCGATACCGTCAGCTCCTTGCGGCGGTCGTGCGGATCGCGCCTGAAATGCATGGCAAGGCCGACATGACCCATCAGCCAACGCTGCTGCGTGGCGAAAATGGAAGCCAGTCGCGGGCTCGTTTCATAGATGTTGATCAGCGCCAACGACTGTGCCTGGACACAGCGATGCAGGGCCGGATGGCCGGCAATGTCTTCCAGATTCAGCGCCATCCTCCTCATGTTCCGAGTTAACTCCAACAGCGGAGTCGCGTCCACATTTTCCAGCCTTCGATAGCTGTGTCCAGAGGCACCAAATGCGAAGAGCAAGCCCAACCCGAACATGGGCCGGCCACGACCGGTTCATGGGATCCGCTAACCGATTGCTATGGCTTGGAAAACCCCTCCCAATAATAGTCAGCCGGAGGGCCGCCCGTTGAATTGACGTTCACCAGAGCCGGGCATAGTTTCCGCGACATCCGAGCGGCGGGGGCACGCCTTCCCGGAAGTGAGTTCGAAAGCAGAAGCCAATTAACGAGCGATTAAATCTCGCGCGGTGGCGAAGCTTTGCCGAATTATACCTCGAAGGACGAGTGATTGAGTGAAGTATACAAGCAAGATCGCGGTTGGCAGGGATAACGACTGTCACCCAGTTTTCGGCGGGCTGGCAGCCCGTGAGGGATGGTTGATCCTGTTTGCCGTCTCGGCGTGCCTGTGGCTTCAAGCCGGCGCGTTTGCCCAGACAGCCAGCCAGATCACGCCGCCCAGCTTTCGGCCGCCGCCGGCAGCCAACACGGCAGGTGTTTCCATTCCCGAAGGTGAGGGCCTCGAGGCGCCGGCGGGCGCCAGGAAGCTCAAGGTCAAGCTCGGGGATGTCAGGGTCGAAGGCGGCTTGCCCGACATGGCTGACGCAACACGCAAGATCGTTGCCGGCCTTGCGCACCGCACGGTGACGGCGGCGGAAATCTTTGCCGCGGCGCGAAAACTCGAAACCGAATATGGACGGGCCGGCTATGCGCTGGTGCGGGTGGTGCTGCCGGCGCAGAAGCTCAACGACGGCGCAGGGCTCCGGCTGGTCGTCGTCGACGGCTTTCTCGAACGGATCGACACCAGCAATCTGCCCGAGCTCATACGCGGGCGGGTCGAGGCAACGCTGGCGCCGCTCGTTGGACAAAAGAGCATCAAGCTGTCGGCGATCGAACGCAAGCTGCTGCTGGCTGGCGATACGCCCGGGGCCCGGCTGCGCTCAACCTTGCAGGCCGGAACAGCCAAAGGCGCCAGCGTGCTGGTCATCGATGGCAAATATCGCCCGATCGGCGGCCAGGCGACCGGGGACAACTCGCTATCGCCGTCGTTGCAGCGCTGGTCTACGGGCGTCGGCGTCGATTCCAACTCATTGCTCGGCCTCGGCGAACTCGTCTATGTCAGGGCAGGCGGCTACCCCGATGGCGGCGAGAGTGGCCTGTTCACGGATGGCCCACGCAATCGCAACTATGCCGCGGGCATCGTCGTGCCGATCGGCCATGACGGGCTGACATTCAATCTGGAAGCCAGCCGCACGCGGGCCAATCCGACAGCCGAGCCCGGCACGCTCGGCTTCGGCAGCGCCTTCGAGCGTTATTCGGCGCGGCTTCGCTATCCCTGGATCCGCAGCCGTGCGCTTACGATCAGCACCGAACTGTCCTTCGACGTGCAGAACGACACGCTCGACGCGGTGACGCCGATTTCGCTGCCGATCGCCGAGGACCGGCTGCGCATTGCCCGGCTCGGTCTCGACGGCATCTGGTTCACACCGCTTGGCGGCGTCTTCATCGGCAATGTCGTGGCCTCGTTCGGTATTGACGGGCTCGGCGCGCGCTCGGCCGCCGATGCGACGCCGCTGCTGCCCCTGTCGCGCCAGGGTGCAAACGCGGCGTTCCAGAAACTGGAGGTCTCGGCCAGCTACAGCCAGCCGCTGGCCACCCATCTCGGCCTCGATCTCTACGCCCGCGCGCAAACCTCGTTTGGCAAGCCGCTGCTGCAGTCCGAACAGATCGGGCTGGTCGGGACGAACGGTCTGTCGAGCTTCGACGCGGGCGCGCTGCAGGGCGATGCCGGCTATGTGCTGCGCGGCGAGCTGTCCTCACCCTGGTACGTGCCGTTCACTGGCGGCATCGTTTCGTTGTCGCCCTACGTGTTCGGCGCTGTCGGCCAGGTCCATCTCGAAATGCCGACCGCGCTCGAGACGGCCAACATCGTCGGCGCGTCATACGGGCTTGGCCTGAAGGTCGGCACCGCGCTGGCGGGCGACGCGACCAACGCCAGCCTGACGCTGGAATGGGGCCGCCAGCATCGTGACGACCATCTGCCGACAAGCGATCGCTTCTCGCTCAGCGGCGCCGTCCAATTCTAGAGAGATGACCATGCAGCGCAAAGCCCACCTCCCACGGCGGCACCTGAACCGCACCGGCGCGCCGTTGATGGCGCTGCTTTTGACGTCGACGGCGCTTGTCGGCTTCACGTCGGCGCGGGCACAGGAACTGCCGACCGGCGGCAGCGTAGCATCCGGCGGCGTCACCATCGCCAACCCATCGTCGTCGCAACTGAACATCAGGCAGTCGACCAGTTCGGCGATCGTCAACTGGCAGAGTTTTTCGATCGGTGCCGGCGCGACAGTCAACATCGACCAGCCATCATCCTCGGCAACGATGCTGAACCGCGTCACCGGCGGTACCAAATCGACCATTGCAGGCCAGCTCAATGCCAATGGCCAGGTGTTCCTGGTCAATCCCAACGGCATTGCCATCTCCAAGACCGGCAAGGTTAGTGCCGCCGGCTTCGTCGCGTCCTCGCTGGGCATCAGCGACGAGGATTTTGGGGCCGGAAAGCTGGAATTCGAAGGCAAGGGAGCTTCAGCCGCCGTCTCCAACCAGGGTGCGATCAGCATCGGGCGTGGTGGCTATGCCGCATTGATCGGCGGCAGCGTCGACAATGCCGGCTCGATCACCGTGCCGCTTGGCAAGGTCGGGCTCGGATCGGGTGAGAAGGCAACACTTGATTTGTCCGGCGACGGCTTCCTGCAGGTTTCCGTGCTGAGCAAGGCTGACGGCAGCAATGCGCTGGTCAGCAATTCCGGCTTGATCAGTGCCGATGGCGGGCCGGTCGAACTCAAGGCGGCTGCGGTGCGCGATGCCGCACGCCAAGCCGTCAACATGTCCGGTGTCATCGAGGCACGCACGGTGTCTGGCCAATCCGGTGCCATCGTGCTCGGCGGCGATGAAGGCTCGGTCGAAATCTCCGGCACGCTCGATGCCTCGGCCAAGACCGGCGGCCAGGGCGGCAAGGTCACGGTGACCGGCCGCAAACTGAAGCTCAAGGCCGCCAAGATCGATGCCTCGGGCAAGGATGGCGGCGGCACGGTCAGGATCGGCGGTGACAAGCAGGGCAAGGGCACCTTGCAACGCGCGGTCGCAACCGAGATCGATGCGAAGACGACAATCAGTGCCGATGCGACCGGCAACGGCACTGGCGGCACGGTCATCGTCTGGTCGGACGAGCAAACAAAGTTCGCCGGCAAAATTTCCGCACGCGGCGGCGATGACGGCGGCAATGGCGGCTTCGCGGAAGTGTCCGGCAAGCAGCGCCTCGACTTCACCGGTGAGGTCGATCTGCGCGCCCGCTTCGGCGACACCGGCGACCTTTTGCTCGATCCCTACAACGTCACTATATCGAACGCTGCCGGCAACACCGGCGGCAGCATGTCCGCCAACACCAATGACAGCGTCATCAACGTCACCACGCTGCAGAACCTTCTTGCAACGGCAAACGTCACCATCTCGACCGGCAGCGGCGGTTCGCAGGCCGGCGACATCACCATTGCCGCGCCGATCGCCTGGAACACCAACACGCTGACGCTCAGCGCCTCTCATTCGATCGTCTTCAATGCGAACGCCACGATCGGCGGCGTCGGTGGGCTTATGCTGGTCACCAACAATGGCGGCACCGGCGGCACGATCTCCTATGCCTTGGGCGCATCGGCCACCTTCACCGGCACGCAGGGCGCGCAGGCGCTGTCGGTCAACGGCCAGAGCTACACGCTGATCTACGATGTCAACGGCCTGCAGGCGATCAACAGCGGCCTGACCGAACGCTATGCGCTGGCCAACAACATCGAGGCCAGTTCCACGTCCAGTTGGAACAGCGGTCTCGGCTTCATATCGCTGGGCACCGACGGCAACAGCAATGTCCAGAATGGCGGCAACGGCTTCACCGGATCGTTCGACGGGCTAGGCCACACCGTCGACAGCCTGTCGGTGACGCAGTCCGCCGCCCAATATGTCGGCCTATTCGGCTATATCGGCGCGGGCGGCCTGGTCCAGAATGTCGGCGTCACCAATGTGACGGTCCGGGGGTTCAGGACCCTCGGCGGGATCGCCGGGTTCAATGCCGGCACGGTGGCCCAGAGTTATTCGACTGGTCAGCTGTTCACCACACAATACGGGTCCACCTCAGGTGGTCTGATCGGTGAGAACGATGGCGCACTCTCCGACAGCTTCTCGACGGTGGTCATCAACGCACGCGACACGAACACCGCCGGCGGCGCGGTAGGCTTCAACAATTTCGGCACCATCGATCGCGTCTATGCCATGGGCGCTGTCGATATCGGCAGCGGCGGCGCGGCCGTCGGCGGCCTCGTCGGATCGAATTATGGCTATTCGTTTGTCGGCGAGGGCGGCAGGATAACCGACAGCTATTCGACCGGCGCGGTCAGCGGCGGATGGAATGTCGGCGCGTTCATCGGCAACAACCTTTACGATGGCGTGGTCACGGGCGCGTACGACACGTCGACATCCGGCCCCTACAACACCACATCCATCGCCAAGCCTGCGATCGGCGGCGGCACGACCGGCCCCAATGTCAATGTCGTCGGCCTGTCGACCCCCAGCTTCCAGAATGGCGGCGCCAACGGACTGAGTACCGCCTTTGGCGGCGGGACTGGCGGCCTCTATCCCTATCTGAAGAGCTTCTACCCCAATGGCGTCCAGGCAATCTCCGGAATTGCTTACAAGGATGCCGGCAACACGCCACTGATTTCCGGTACCGGCCAACCCTATTACACAAAAAATCCCGGGCTGGTGTCCGTCGTCTCCGGCGGCGTGAACCTCGGCACAGTCTCGACCGGCGTCAACGGCTACTATTATCTCGCTCTGCCGGCCGGCGCGGTCTCGAACTCGGTGCTCGCTTACACCGTTGCCGAAGCGGACTCGGGCGCCAGGAATGGCGTGACCTTCCGGACCGGCCTGTCCGGCAGCAATGTCTCGAACCTCAACGTCTATGGCGACTGGCGGCTCGACGAGACGGATGGCTCGATCGCTTCGCTATCGGCGCTGAGCAGCGCCTATAGCGCGGCGATTGGGTCAACCTCTGTCGGCAGCCTGTCCTTCGCCAATCGCCAGATTGAAACCGCAGCAGCCACCTTCGCCCTCAACCAGGCGCTGTCGGTCGGCACCGGCACGCTGGCGCTGTCGTCGAATGGCGTGGTGACGCAGACTAGTGGCCTAACGGCGGCGTCGCTGGTTCTCGGTGGCACGGGTAGCTTCACCCTGACCAACGCCGGCAACCAGATCGGCAACGTCGCCGGCAGCGCCGGTTCCGTCGATCTGCGCGATGGCGCAAGCCTGACGATCGCCAGTGCTTCCAGCGCCCGCGGGGTTACGGCGACCGGGGTGAACACCACCGGTTCGGTAAGGCTTCAGACGGCGGGCGATCTGACCATTGCGGCAAATGCGACAATCAGCGGAACGGATCCGGTGCTCTCAGCCGCTGGCCTGTTCGTCAACAACCGGGGCAGTGACGCCGTCACCGCCACCAGCGGACGCTGGCTGATCTATGCGGCAAATCCCACCGGCAATACATTCGGCAATCTGGACAGTGGCAACACGGCCGTCTGGAACACGTCGGCGGATGGTCCGGTGAGTGCGACAGGCAACCGCTATGTCTTTGCCTATCAGCCGACACTGACCTTCAAGTCCAGCAATGCGACCAAAACCTATGGCGATACCGCCCTGCCGGCACTGACCTATTCAGTGGCGGGCTACCAGGCGGGCGCGATCGGCGCCTATCTCGGCGACACCGCCGCCACGACCTTCAGCGGTGGCCCAAGCGTCACGTCCGTCAACCCGCCGGGCAATACACAGGTCGGAGCAGGATCCTATGCAATCACCGTCGGCGCCGGCAATCTCGCGGCGTTGAGCGGCTATGGCTTCGCCTACAACAGCGCGGGCCTGCTTACCATCGGCAAGCGCGCGGTGACGGTGACGGTGACGCCGGGCCAGGGCAAGATCTATGGCGATGCCGATCCATCATCCTATGCATACACCGTTTCGGATCTCGGCGCCGGCACGGCTCTGGTCGGTAGCCTTAGCCGCACGGCAGGGAACAGCGCCGGGACTTATGCCATCAACCAGGGCAGCATCACCAACACCAGCAATTCGAACTACGACATCACCTATGTCGACGCCAATTTCACCATCGCCAAGCGCGCGATCACGGTAACGGCCGATGCCAAGAGCCGTACCTATGGCAACTCCAATACGACGCTGACCTATCAACTCACAACAGGCAACCTCGTCAGTGGCGACAGCTTGGGCGGTTCTCTGACGACATCGGCGACGACGGCATCCGGTGTCGGCAGCTACGGCATCGCGCAGGGCACACTCAACAACAACAACTATGCGATCAGCTATGTCGGCGCCAATCTGTCGGTTACGCCGCGCGCGATCACGGTGACGGCGAATGCCAAGAGCCGTGCCTATGGCGACGCCAATCCGGCGCTGACCTATCAGCTGACATCAGGCAATTTCGTCAATGGCGACAGCCTGAGCGGCGCACTGGCAACAACGGCGACGACGGCATCCGGTGTCGGCAGCTACGGCATCACGCAGGGCACACTCGCCAACGGCAACTATACGATCAGCTATGTCGGCGCCAATCTGTCGGTGGCGAAGCGCGCCATCACGGTGACAGCCGATGCCAAGAGCCGCATCTATGGCGATGCCATTCCAACGCTGACCTATCAGCTGACCACGGGCAATTTCGTCAATGGCGACAGCCTGAGCGGCGCGCTGGCGACGTCGGCCACGACAGCATCCGGTGTCGGCAGTTACGGCATCACGCAAGGCACACTCGCCAACAGCAACTATGCGATCAGCTATGCCGGCGCCAATCTGTCGGTGACGAAACGGGCGATCACGGTGACGGCCGATGCCAAGAGCCGCATCTATGGCGACGCCAATCCGGCGCTGACCTATCAGCTGACCTCGGGCAATTTCGTCAATGGCGACAGTCTCGCCGGTGCGCTCGCTACAACGGCCACGACAGCATCCGGTGTCGGCAGCTACGGCATCACGCAAGGCACACTCGCCAACAGCAATTATGCGATCAGCTATGTCGGCGGCAATCTCGCGTTGACCCCGCGCGCGATCACGGTGACGGCCGATGCCAAGAGCCGCATTTATGGCGATGCCAACCCGGCGCTGACCTATCAGCTGACATCAGGCAATTTCGTCAATGGCGACAGCCTGAACGGTGCGCTGGCGACGTCGGCAACGACAGCATCCGATGTCGGCAGCTACGGCATCACGCAGGGCACGCTCGCCAACAGCAACTACGCGATCAGCTATGTCGGCGGTAATCTGGCGGTGACGCAGCGCGCCATTACGCTAACGGCCGATGCCAAGAGCCGTGTCTATGGCGATGACAATCCAACGCTGACCTATCAGCTGACCTCGGGCGATTTCGCCAATGGCGACAGTCTGAGCGGTGCGCTGGCAACGACCGCCACGGCATCATCCGATGTCGGCGGCTACAGCATCACGCAAGGCACGCTTGCCAACGGCAATTACGCCATCAGCTATATCGGCGCGGACCTTTCGGTGACACAGCGCGCGATCACGGTCACGGCCGATGCGGGCCAGAGCAAGATCTATGGGGACAGTGATCCGCTGTCCTACGGCTATGCGGTTTCCGGTCTTGGCGGCGGGACGGCGCTGGTCGGCACGCTTGATCGCGCCGAGGGCGAGAATGTCGGGACCTATGACATTGGCCGCGGCACCCTCAGCGATGCTGCCAACGGCAATTACGACATCACCTATGTCGGTGCCGGTTTCAGCATCGGCAAGCGATCCGTGACCGTCACTGCCAGCTCGGGTCAGGGCAAGACCTACGGCAATGCCGATCCGTCGTCCTATGGCTACACCTTCACCGATCTCGGCAATGGTGCGGCGCTGGTTGGCGCTCTCGACCGCACGACCGGCGAAGATGTCGGCGCCTATCAGATCGGGCAGGGCACACTCGCCAACGCGGCCAACTCGAACTACGACATCAGCTATGTCGGCGCCGATTTCAGCATCGGCAGGCGTGCCGTGACAGTCACGGCCAATTCGGGCCAGGGCAAGATTTACGGCGATGCCGACCCGTCCTCCTATGGCTACACCAGCACCGATCTCGGCAGTGGTGTGGCGTTGGTCGGCGCTCTCGATCGCGCCTTGGGAGAGAACGCCGGAGCCTACGCGATCGGCCAGGGCACGCTCACCGACAACGCCAATGCGAACTACGAGATCAGCTATGCCGGTGCCGACTTCAGCATCGGCAAGCGGGCGATCACTGTGGTGGCGGATGCGCAGAGCCGGCCCCAAGGCATGCCCAATCCGCCACTCACCTATTCGATCGGCGGTCTGGGGTTGGTCAACGGGGATACATTCCTTGGCGCGCTCTCGACTGAGGCGACACCCGCTAGCCCTGCTGGCAACTATGCCATCGAACAGGGGAGCCTGACCCTCTCGGCCAACTATGAGCTGACCTATGTCGGTGCCGATCTGGTGGTCTCGCCGCCCAACACCGTGCCGGCACCGGATGCGGCCAGCACGGTCGCGTACAACGCCGATGCCCATACTGCCGGCGGGCCGGCTCGGGTTTTCTTCACCGGGCAGCCGGTGGATGGCGATGCGCAAACGCTGGTCGAAGACCCGCGGCTTGACGGTCCCGCCTTCTGCCAGGGCGTGGCGGACGCAGCTTCCGTCTGCAGCGTTGCCTCGGTCCGGTAGAAAATGGGGACGCCTTGACCGCGTTGCCGGCGAGACTGTCGGGCAGCTATCCCATCGCCAGGGCGGCATCACCAACGCCGCCAATCCGAACGGCGATATCACCTATGACCTAATGCCATGGCCGCCTGGGACGCGGCCGTCCTTGCCGCGTTTGCCACGGTCCGGTGAGCGTGCGGGCGACCACGATTTGACGCGGTCAATTATCACCTCTCACATCGGCGCTATTTCGTCAGCCGATCATGCACGATGAACCGGCCGGCTTTCGCCGGCCGGTTGCTCCGATCGGGATCAGCCGCAGACGCGGACCTCTTCGATCACCCTGTGGTGGTGGCGCCAATGCTTGACCAGTTCGATATGGCAGCGATGATGCCGGTGATGGCGGCGATATTCGCCGTACCGGTATTCGCCATTGTCATACTGAACATTCTGGTCGCCATCATACTGATCGTCATAATAGCGATCGCGGTGATGACGGCGAATAACGATCCCACTATCGGAATCGTCATCCGGCAAATATCGGTCGCCGTCGTCGGACTGGATGGTCACGCTTGCCGCTTGCGTCGGCGCAGTGATCGCCGCGGTCGCGGCCAATGCCAACAGGGAAGCCAGAATCAGCTTTTTCATCTCGTCCTCCTGCATATTCAAGACATGTTAACTCGCGGAAGAACCGGGCGTTCCGCCTAATTTTACACGCTTTGCGACGCGGAAGACATCAAGGCGTTATCGTCCACCCGCTCCAGGCGCACGAAGGCCGTCAGCGGCAGGTGGTCGGAGGCAACGCGCGAAAGCGGCGTGTCATGCGCGTTGATGGCGGCAATCATGCCGTGCCTGTTGGCCATGATCCGGTCGAGCGCCAGCAGCGGCAGGTTCGACGGGAAGGTGGGGACCGCCGGCGGCTGCGGGCCGAACGTCGCATGCAGCGTGTTGAGAGCGGAGCGGTTGCCGAGCCGCCATTCGTTGAGGTCGCCGAGCAGCAAGGTCGGTCTTTCGTCCGGGCTGTTCATCAGGTCGAGCACGACGCGCGCCTGCTGGGAGCGCGAGCGGCGCAGCAGGCCAAGATGGGCGGCGATGATGCGCAGCGTCCGGCTTCCATCGAGGTCGATTTCCGCCACCACCGCGCCGCGCGGCTCCAGTCCCGGAAGCTTGATCTGGTGCACGTCGCGAACGACGCCCTTCTTGAACAGCAGGACGTTGCCATGCCAGCCATGGCCCTTGCCGGTGGCCGAAATCGGCACCGGAATCAGGCCGGTTTCCCGCTCGAGCCGGGGCAGGTCGAGAAGCCCGACACGGTCGCCGAAGCGATTGTCGGCTTCCTGCAGCGCAATGACATCCGGATCGATTTCGCGGATGACGCGGATGATCCGCTCCGGGTCGAATTTCCTGTCGACGCCGATGCATTTGTGGACATTGTAGGAGGCAACCAGCGTGCCGGTGGTGGCTGTCGTCTTGAGTGCTGCGGCGTTAGCCTTCTGCATCCGGCGGTCACGAAGGGACAGAAGCATGCTTGCCGGGAGGCTGCGTCCAATTCTGTGCATCTCTGTGCTGCTCGTCCTCGCTGGTTTCAATTCAGAAGCGGGATAAAGTGAAAATAGGCAATTTCGGCGTATGTTCCATGACAGACGAGTTCCTCAAGCACACCTCCGCCTTAGAGATAGGGTGAACCGAGCCATAGTACCCGGTCGAACAGCCTGATAAGAAACGGCCGGGCTCGCAAGGCTTCCAGCGTCACCGGCACGGCGGAGGCAATCGCCGACCCGATCCGCGTCTCGATCTCGCTGGCAAAGCCGGCATCGAGCACCTCCAGGTCGATCTCGAAATTCAGCCGCAGCGATCGGGCATCAAGATTGGAAGATCCGACATAGGCCCACACGCCGTCGATCGAAAGCAGCTTCGAATGGTCGAACGGTCCCTCGGTTCGCCAGACACGGCAATAGTGTTTGAGCACCTGATCGAACTGCGCCATCATCGCGCGGTCGACGAGGAAAAGATTGTTCACCGCCGGCACCACGATGTCGATTTCGACCCCGCGCCTGCCGGCGGTGATCAGCGCGCTGATCAGTTCCCGATCCGGCAGGAAATAGGGCGACATCACGCGTATAGACTTGCGGGCGACCGAGAATGCACCGATCAGCAGCTTGTGGTTGGTCTCGTTGCTGGCATCCGGGCCGGACGCGACTGCCCGCACCATCATCGGTGCGCCTGGCGGTGGCGACAGCGGGGCGATGCGCCAGGCGTCGCCCTTCAGCGCCTCGTTGGTGGCGAAGCGCCAGTCCTCGGCGGCGACCGAAAAGAGGTCGGCGACGATCGGACCGGTCACCCGGAAATGTGTGTCCCTGGCGCTGTTGGAGCCGGCGAATTCGGCTGAGAAGCCTTTTCGGATGTTCATGCCCCCGGTGAAGGCGGCGATGCCGTCGACCACCAGGATCTTCCGGTGGGTCCTCAGATTGGCGTAGGGCAGGCGCAGGCCCATGACGATGTTGCCGTTGAAGACATCGGCGGGGATGTTGGCCTCGCGCAAATGCCCCAGGATGCTCGGCACCGAGTAGCGGGCGCCGACGGCATCGATCAGCACGCGGACGGTGACGCCGCGCCGGACGGCGCCGGCCAGCGCCTCGACGAAGAGCAGGCCGACGGCGTCATTGTCGAAAATATAGGTCTCGAGCAGGACGCTGCGCTCGGCGCCATCGATCGCCGCGCACATGGCGGCATAGGCCTCGTCGCCGGTCTCCAGCACATCGATTGCATTTCCAGGATTGAGCGTGCGCCGCGCCACCCTGTCGCCCAGTGTCCGCAAGCCCGTGAACCGTTGCCCGTAGCGCTCGACGATCAGGGCCTCTTCGACAGCGACGTTGCGCTCGTGCTTGGCGGACACCGCGCCGTCGGCAAACGGGCGCTGGGCGGTGATCGTGGCGCGGCGGATGCGGTTGATGCCGGCGATGGCATAGATCAGCACGCCAAGGATGGGGGACAGCACCATCACGCCGACCCAGCCGGTGGCGGCGCGGACATCTTCCTTGGTCATGACGGCATGGACGATGCCGACCGTCGCCATCACCACGGAGATGATCGCCAGAATTTGCGGCCAGTGAGTCGCCAGGGTCTCCAACATGCCGAGACTATCCAGCGAGCGGTTGCAGAAGGCAATGCAGCCGCTCGTGCCGCGCATTCGCCGGATGGTGGCATGCGGCCCTGGCTGAAGAGTTCGACCAGCCGCAGAGATCGATGGGTTGAAGCACCCCGATAGATCCTGTCCAGAAGGACAAACCTGACCCAGGGGAAGCATAGAGCCTGGCATCGTCCTGTTCTGCCCGGGCCCTCCGAAGCCTCTTATGCTTTGGTACCACCTCTATTGTATATCAGGAGGAATGATTTTAATGATATAAACACTTTGATTGACGGCGAGGGGGGCGCCGAATGATGAAATTCAACTTCGATGGACCTCCTGGCGATGACGTAGCTGCCGACACGTCGGCAGAATGCCAACGCCAATTGCTGCCTCTCGTCCGTGAGATCGTTCAGGCAGCCGTCGCTGCCGGGTGGAGCGAGGAAGACGTTCTTCTGGGTTTTGTGGAACTTACATGGGATTTGTATGAGAATCGTCGCGACGATCTGCAATGACCGGCGGCAAATCCGGTAGCTCTACATTGTTGAATGGCCGCCGAAATGGCCAAACTGTCCCCTGAAGCAGGGCTCCGAATTCAGGTCAACCAGAGGCCTCGCGGCAGTTGGCAACTTTTGCGCACGCAGCTTTTCACGATAGGAATTTTTTCTTGACTCGGTGACCTCAGCTATAGTACATATTCGCCCATGGTGCTGATTTGCGCCAGTGACCCGCCGCGCAGGCGGGTTTTTCGTTGATGCTCCGTCAGCCAATGCGCCGGCGAAGGTGTCAAAAAATGTTCCAGTCCCTCCCTTGTGACTGGTTCCTCTTATCCCGAACAAAATTTTTTCTTTGCGTACGGATGTTATTCACTATCCGCGGCATGTGCGTTACGCTGGGTCCGGGTCGGGCTAAGGGGGATTTCAGGCAGCGGACAAAGCGGCAGAGGCCAGGCATGAAAAATACGGACGATGCTCGGGACAGCGGCGATTCCTGGGGCGTCAATCGAGAACGGACAGCTCGATATGTCCTGGACATAATTCCTGAAAGCGCAGGTCCCAGGAGGGCCACCACGCGGAGGAGTGTCATATACTCCGTCCGCGATCCCGTCCCGCAGAAATTCCTGGCCAAGAAGCATTCCACCGGAATTGTGCTGAGGCCCGCACGCGGAATGAGAGCCTCGCTCGGCAGCGACAGGATCACGGAATACGGCGCGCCACGCGTGCGGGAATATCTCGACGAAAACGTCGTGCGAAAAGTCATCGCCGAATTGGCATCCTTCGCAGGGGTTTCATCCAACCATATCATAGCAACGTTCGGCGTGCCGCCGCATTGCGGTGAGTTGCCGATTGCCGAAGTCGCCTGTCTCGCCGGTTCTTCGGATCGGAGCCATCTGCCTGCGAGAACGCCGACCGGGGCCGCGCATGCTTCCCTCAAGAACTGAGGGCCCGGCCATGGCAAAATGGCAACGCCTGCTCACCCGCGACGCAAGACCGGAATTTTCTACAAGGCTTGCTGAGTTTCTCAAAATACATCCCGCTGCAAATCTGCCCCAAGCTCCGCAGGAGTCCTCTGGAATGTCATGCAGTCCGCGCATTGTTCGCCGTCCGGCCGGAACGATCCGATGAGTGGCGATGCCGGTCAGCTTCGATCAATCACGAATTGTTTTTCAGGGGAACATGGAAGGAAGCCTTGGGTTGAACCTCATCTGGGACGTATCGGGAGGCCGAAAAATGCCGGGCGATGATGGTTTCCCCGGACCGGTTTCCGGAACCAACTCGCGACAGCCGACGCTCAACGCGAAAGGCGGGCTTTCCGTCCGCGCCGCGCGCCGCGTGCAGCAATTCCTGGACGAGAACTTTACGCGCAAGCTGGCGCTGGCTGATATGGCCGCGGTTTGCGGGCTTTCCCCCTATCATTTTGTGCGGGCTTTCTCGAGGACGTTCGGAATGCCGCCGCACCAGTACGTCCTCGACCTGCGGCTGGATTTCGCTGAAAGACTGCTTGCAGACAGCCGCATGACGATCACCGACATCGCCCACTCGAGCGGGTTTTCAAGTCAGAGCCATTTTACCACCGTGATGAAGAAATACCGGCAGCGGACCCCGTTGCAGGCACGGGTGGGAAAGCTTAACGCCAAGGTTAGGTGAGGCGACGCTTATTTCATTGCTTTGTTTCTTGGTTTTAAAGCATTGGCTAAGGTAACAAGCCGTTAACCTCTGTAGGCTTGCTGCGCTCTTTTCTCACAAGGCAGCAATTTCGTGAAATACCGCGGGCAGGAATCATGTCTTCCTGCGGTGGAGCGGAATTGTCAGACATTTCGTGCCGGCCAGCGGAGAGGGAACCATGACCGACAATCAGATTTCGAACGGCTCGCTTCTTGTTCAGCGTCGCGCGGCGCATTTCGCCGGGCACTGGATCGCGGGGGCCGATCATGGCTCACGCTCGACGCGCCGCCGCCTAATGGCGGTGCTGCGCATGGCTCATTGCGTGCTGGGCATGGGGCGCAAGCGCCTGGGGCTGGGAACGCTGGGCGTCGGCGGGATGTCGGCGGCGGCGCTTGCCGTGATGGGGATCATGATCCCGCAAACGGCTTTCGCGCAGCTCGCCATTGGCAACGGGACTGTGACCAACGTCGCGAACTGCACGACTCCCTCCGCAGGGATACAAAGCACTGCCATCGGTTGTGCCAGCACCGCCACCGGGTCCGCCTCAACCGCCGTCGGCGATGGTGCCAAAGTGAATGGCGACGACGGCGTGGCACTGGGCACCGGTGCCACGGCAACGGGCAACGCTTCGATCGCTATCGGCTACACGATGAGTGCCAATGGCCTCAACGCCATAGGCATAGGTGTCTTCGCGGGCGCAACCGGCGTCAACGCGCTCGCTGTAGGCGGTAACGCCAAGGCCAACGGGGACGGAGCAAGCTCCATTGGCGTCAACTCAGTTGCAACCACAGGCGCGGCCGCCTTTGGCCTGAACGCGCGTGCCGACGGATTGAACTCGACGGCGATCGGCTATGTTACCCGGGCGACCGGGCTGCGCGCCACCGCTCTCGGGTTCGGGGCAACTGCATCCGGGCTGGATTCGCTTGCCCAAGGTAACAGCGCCACCGCAACCAACCAGAATGCCATCGCCATCGGATTCCAGGCGACCGCGACCGCGATCAACGCCGTCAATCTTGGCAACCGAACTGTTGCGGGAGGGGGCGCGCTGGCCCAGAGTGCCATCGCCATCGGTACGGATGTGACGGCGTCCCAGGTTGACTCCACCGCGATCGGGCGCGCGAGCAAGGCAACGGGAACGTCCGCCATAGCGATGGGCGCGACCTCGATTGCGAGCGGCTCTGCCAGCACCGCGGTCGGCAACGCGTCCGCTGCCAGCGGCATAAACGCCTCCTCATTCGGGACGGGTGCAAATGCGATAGGAGACAATTCTCTCGCAGCCGGCGTCAGTGCCAACGCCGGCGGAGTCGGCAGCACCGCGCTCGGCATAGGTACGTCGGCCGGCGGCGCCAGTTCGGCAGCCGTGGGCTTCCAGGCCCAGGCCGCCGGCACCAATGCCGCAGCCGTTGGTCCCCAGGCAAATGCATCGGCGATAAACTCGGCAGCGTTCGGCAACGTCGCCACGGCTTCGGGCCAATTCGCGCTGGCCCTGGGCAATTCGGCCGTATCGAGCGGAGTAGGCTCGGTCGCGGCGGGCTCTGGAGCCCAGGCCACGGACGTCTCCACCACGGCTTTGGGTAACAACGCCGCGGCGACCGCCGCAAATGCCAGTGCGCTGGGATTGGGCGCCACGGCCAGCGGAGTGTACGCCACTTCGCTCGGTTCCACATCCAAGGCCACCGGTGCCCGTGCGTTCGCCGGTGGCCGTTCGTCCACTGCGGGAGGCGACGACTCCATTGCCATAGGCACGACATCCATCGCGACAGCGGCGAGCTCGACAGCAGTTGGAGCGGGCGCTGTGGCACAAGACGTCAATGCGATTGCCATCGGTACCGCCGCCGGCGCTATCTCCGCCGACTCCGTCGCCATCGGCACGGGCGCGACCGCCGATGGCGGCAAGGCGGTCGCGATCGGCTACGGCAACGTTGCCTATGGCGACGGCGCGGTCGCCATAGGCGATCCGAGCTATGCCAGCGGCACCGGCGCCTTCACCGGTGGCGCCAACAACATCGCCAACAGTGACGGCACGGCGAGCGCCACCGCGGCCAATACGGCCAACGGCGCCGTCGCCATCGGCAACAACAACAAGGCCATCGGGCAGGGCTCGGTGGCACTGGGCAACGGCTCGACCGCGGGTGCGGCCGGCCTCGCCGGCAATGTCGCGCTGGGTAATGGCGCGACAGCGGCGGCGAGCTCCGGCGACGTGGCGCTCGGCTCCGGCTCGGTGACCACCACGGCCGTCGGCACGGCGAGCGGCGTGGTCAACGGCACGACCTACGCCTTCCAGGGCACCAACCCGCTCTCGACCGTCAGCATCGGCGCGGTCGGTGCGGAACGCACGCTCACCAACCTGGCGGCGGGGCGCGTCAGCGCGCTCTCGACCGATGCGATCAACGGCTCTCAGCTCTTCGCCACCAACCAGGCCGTCGACGCCATTGGCGTCACGCTCAGCAACATCAATGTCGGCGGCGGCATCAAGTATTTCCACGCCAACTCGACCCTGGCGGATTCACAGGCTCTCGGAACGGATTCCGTCGCGGTCGGCCCGAACGCCGTGGCCAACAATGACGGCGACGTGGCGATCGGCCTGAATTCGACATCGGGCGCAACGACCGCCGTCGGTGGCACAACGATCGGCGGCGTCAACTACACCTTTGCCGGCGCCACACCGGCCGGTGCCTTCTCGGTCGGCTCGGCGGGCGCCGAACGCCAGATCCAGAATGTCGCGGCCGGGCAGTTGAACGGCGGTTCGACCGATGCGGTCAATGGTTCGCAGCTCTTCGCCACCAACCAGCAGGTCACGCAGAATACGACCGATATCGCCAATATCGGCAGTGGCGTGACCGATCTCGGCAACACGATCAACAACATCGCCGGCGACACGTCGACCGCCTATACCGACGCCAATGGTGTGGGCATCCGCTACGCCCGCACCAACGAGGCAGGCTTGGCGCAAACCGATTCCTTCGCACAAGGCGTCGGCTCCACCGCCGTCGGCTACCAGGCGACCGCCACCGGCGTCAGCGCACTGGCGCTCGGCCGCGACAGCAATGTCAGCATCGACGGCGGCGTGGCGCTTGGCTCGGGTTCGGTCTCCGATCGCGCGATCGCTCCGCTTACCGGGCAACTGCCCGCCGGCCCAGCCAACTTCATCCAGTACAACACGACCGACAAGACGCTGCTCGGCGCCGTTTCGGTCGGCGACGCTACCTCGTATCGGCAGATCACCAATGTGGCCGACGGCACGCAATCTCAGGATGCGGTAACGCTTCGGCAGCTGCAGGGCGCCATCGCCTCCGTCTCGGTGACGTCGACGAAATACTTCCATGCCAATTCGGCGGCGGGCGACTCGCTGGCGGTCGGCGCGGAATCGGTCGCGGTCGGCCCGACGACGGTCGTCAACGGCGACAACGGCATCGGCATCGGCAATGGCGCCACTGTCGAGCAGGATGCACCCGGCGGCACAGCGATCGGCCAAGGCGCCCACGTGATGCTGGCCGACGGCCTGGCGCTCGGCACCAATTCGCTGGCGTCCGGCATCCAGTCGGTGGCGCTCGGCGCCGGCGCCCAGAGCACCTTCATCAACAGCGTTGCGCTCGGCGCGCAGTCCATCACCAGCGTCGGCGCGCAGGCCGGCTACACGGCCTTTGCGCTCGCCGGTTCGCAGACCTCGGTCGGCGAGGTGTCGATCGGCGCCGCCGGGGCCGAACGCAAGCTCACCAACGTCGCGGCGGGCTCGGCCGATACCGACGGCGTCAACGTCTCGCAATTGCGCGGCGTGACGCAAAACGTCAGCAACCTGTTCGGCGGCGGCACGACCGTCAATCCCGACGGCTCCATCACCGGCCCGACCTACACCATCCAGGGCAACAATTATTCCACCGTCTATGACGGCTTCACGGCCGTCGACAATGCGCTGACCAGCATCAGCAATGGCGGCGGCATCAAATATTTCCACGCCAACTCGACGCTGGCCGACAGCATCGCCGGCGGCACCAACGCCGTGGCGATCGGGCCGGAGAGTGTGGCGAGCGGCACCGACAGCCTGGCTGCGGGACATGGCTCGACGGCCACCGGGCAGGGCGCCGTCGCGCTCGGCCAAGGCGCCAAGGCCAACAACGCCAACGATGTGGCGCTCGGTTCCGGTTCGGTGACACAGACCGCCGTCGGGACCTCCAGCACCGTCATCAACGGCAAGACCTACACTTATGGCGGGACGACGCCGACCGGAACCGTCAGCGTCGGCGACGCCGGCGCCGAGCGGACGATCACCAATGTCGCCGCCGGCCGCGTCGATGCCGGCAGCACCGATGCGATCAACGGCTCGCAGCTCTACGCCACCAACACGGCGATCGAGGATCTGAAAGCCGGCGTCGGAAACCTTACCCAGAACGCGGTGACCTATGACACCCAGGGCGGCAACAAGACGAACACCATCACGCTGCAAGGTGGCGACGTCAACGCGCCGGTCGTCATCTCCAATGTCGGCCCCGGCGTCAAAGGGACCGATGCGGTCAACGTCGACCAGATGAACCAGGGCCTGACCGCGGGCAAGAGCTATACGGACAACCGCGTGGCCTACGCTATCGATACGTCCAACGACTACACCGACAAGGTGGCGGTCACGACCTTGCAGCAGGCCAACGACTATACCGACCAGAAGCTCAGCCAGCTCAATTCGGACATCAGCGGCATCCGCGACGAGGCGCGGCAGGCGGCCGCGATAGGCCTTGCGGCCGCCTCGCTGCGCTATGACGACCGGCCCGGAAAGCTGAGCGTCGCGGCGGGTGGCGGCTTGTGGCGGGACGCAGGCGCGTTCGCCTTCGGCGCTGGTTACACCAGTGAAGACGGCCGCATCCGGGGCAATCTGTCGGGCACGGCCGCGGGTGGGCATGTCGGTGTCGGCGCCGGCATCAGCTTCACCTTGAACTGAGGCAGGAATGAAAGGACTTGTTGCCCTGACCTGCCTGGCGCTCTGCGGCGGCCTCGTGCCGTCCGCCGGGCAGGTCGCGTCGACCTACAGGATCAAGCCATCGGACGTAGTGGTGCCGCCCGAGGTCAAGCTCGGAGACTATCAGCGCACCATCCGCCCATTCGATAACTGGACGCTGATCTGCGACGAGAACCTCAAGGCTCGCAAGAAGGTCTGCAACGTCTCGCAGATCATCGAGGACGCATCAGGCAAGATGGCTTTCAGCTGGTCGCTCGCCGCCACCCAGGACGGCAAGCCGTATATGATCCTGCGCACCGCTCCGAACGCCAGGAGCGATGGCCTGGTGTCACTGAAGTTCGATGGACAGAAGCAGCCGATCGACGTGCACCTGAACGGCTGCAACGAAATGGTCTGCGTCGGCATGTTGCCGGTAGGCCCCGTCATGCGCCGACAGATCTCGCAGAATGCGACACCGGCGATCTCCTATTCGACGGTCGACGGTCAGACGATCACCGTGACCGCAACGCTCAAGGGGCTGTCAGAGGCCCTTTCACCACTCAAATAACCGGGGCATCACCATGAGCCAGCAGGACCAGTTCACGTCCGCGAAACGCACTGCGACCGTCGAGGCGGATCGGCAGAGGCGGGCCGAGTCCCCAAGGCGGCGCTGGCCACGCGTGGCCGGATATTCACTTCTGGGATTGGTCGTGGCGGGCCTTGGCTTCGCCGCAGGGAACTATGCCGCCATCGCCAATCTGGTCGGCGGCGCGACGGCCGCACCCGCAGAAACTGCGGCGGCCCCCGTGCTTCCGGACACGCCCTTCCTCGAGCATGTCAAGCAGGCCGGAGTGCAGGCCTGCTCGACCGTCTATCCGGCGCTCGGACAGATTCTGACGAACGGCACGAAATACAGCGTCAAATCCCTGTGGAACGACCAGGCCGCCGACAAGCACGCCATCCAGGCCTTTGTCGGCATGGATTATGCGTCGGAACGCTATAGCGGACCGGCCGCCGGCATCGTCTTCGCATCGCCCACCGCCACGGGTTGCGAAGGGGCGATGGTGCGGGTGGCGCCATTCGCCAGCCCGTGCGCCGACATCGCATCCATCCTGCCGCAGGGCAGCAAGATTACCGACCATCTCGGGCAGGTCGAGGTCTACGAGCTCGGCGGCAATGCCGGTGAAGCGCTTCTCCTGCCGACGGGCAAAAGCTGTGTGGTGATCTCCCTCGCTTCGGCGGCGAAGTAGGACGCGAAGCGATTGAGGTTAAGGAAAGGATGCCGACCATGAGATTGCAGGCTTTGGCAGTTTTGGGCTTGACCCTGTTGTGGAGCGGACAAGTCGTCTCGGCCGACCTTGTGGCCCCATCGGAACCGCAACAGGAGGAAAAAGGCATCTGGGCGGCCATTGCCTATTCGCAGGCCGATAGCAAATACGGCTTCTTCTGGGGCGCCGACAAGCGGCAGGAAGCGAAGGACATCGCACAGAAATATTGCGAGAACGCGGGCGGAAAGGCCTGCAACGTCGTCACCGTCTTCCGCAACCACCGCCATTGGAATGATGACGACGAGACCGGCTTTCCCTACAAGCACTGCGGTGCACTCGCCGTGGCAGACAAGGTGGAGAACCGTTTCACGCCCTGGGGCGTGAACTCGGCCGAGACCCGTCGCGAAGCGGAGGATCTCGCTTTGCAGGCCTGCGAGGCGGCGGGAGAGAAATGCAAGATCCGCGAGTGGGTCTGCACATGAAGCCTGGCCCGAAGGCCGTCTCCGCATGTGGGGCAATTCTATTCTCGTTGATGTCGCCGGTGTCTGCCCAGCAACAGGTGGCGGCTGTCCCGGATGGACCCTCATCGCTGCGTGAAGTCTATCAGGATTGGAGTGTGACCTGCTCGGTTCGAGAGAAGGCGAGAGTGTGCTCGCTCGCGCAAGATCAGGTCCAGCAGAACGGGCAGAGGCTTCTTGCCGTGGAGATCGCGGCACGCCCGGACGGCTCGACGACGGCTACCCTGCTTCTGCCCTTCGGCATCCTGCTCGACCCGGGCGTGACGCTGCAGATCGACGATCAGCCGCCACTGTCCCCGCAGCGCTTCAGGACCTGCCTGCCGACGGGTTGCGTCTCGGTCTTTACCGTCGATCGGCCGACGCTTGGAAAGCTGAGGGGAGGCTCGGTGCTGAAGCTCAATGTGACGACGGACGCCGAGACCCCGCTGAGCTTCCCGGTCTCGCTTCGCGGCCTGACCGCGGCGCTCGACCGCATGGTGGCGTTGAGCGCAAATTAGGGTGCGCGCTGACCCAGCTTTTGGCCGCAATCAGCGACATGACGCGCACGCCGGCCGCCGCGACGGAGTATTTTGGGGCGGCTGCCGAGAGGGCGTACCTGAAAATGGCTCAACTTCAGGTTGGGTCATCAACAGCCGCCATACCCACATGGCATGATTCTGGACATATCGGCCCACTGACCTGCCGTTTTTCGGGCTATCCCGCAGAGTGCGGCGTCCGGATACAACCGGAGCGAGCCGACGTTATGTGCTATTTTTGCTACATCTCGCAGCCTTGTTGCCCAAAAAGGCTATTTAGCGACCTCTAAATCAATAATCGCTCACATATTTCGTGAATTTGTGAATAATCCACCGACGGGCAGGCCTTGGCTTGGTTAGCGCTCTGAAAAGGACGCTGGGGAAACGTTAGGGTGGGATTGATGAATACGACAAACATGTCGACCATAGGCAGGCGCCTTGGTCTTTTGATGGCGGCCACCATGCTGACCTGCGGGAGTGCTCATGCGCTTACGCTCAAGGAGGCGATGGCTGTCGCGGTGGAATCCAATCCCGAGATTGGACAGGCGATCGAAAATCGCGAAGCAATCGAGTTCGAGTTGCGGCAGGCCAAGGGCCTTTATCTTCCCAGTGTCGATGTCGAGGCATCGGCCGGCGTTCGCCGGCTCGACAATTCATCCCGGCGCTCCCTTTCCATCGAAGACGACGCGCTCTATCCGGCTGAAACGGATCTTACCGTTTCGCAGACGCTTTATGACAGCGGCGCAAGGCGGGCCGAATTGAACCGTCAGGCATCGCGCGTCGATGGCGCTTCGTTCCGGGTGCTGGAACGGTCCGAATTCATCGGGCTGTCCGTTGTCCAGGACTATCTGGAATACATGCTGCAGGCTTCGATCGTTGTCGAAGCGAAGAAAAATCTCGGCTTCCACCAGGGAATTCTCGGCGACATCCGGCAAGGCATTTCGGGCGGCGCGCTGAACGAGGCCGACCGGCAGCAGGCCGAGGAACGGCTGTTTGCCGCCAAGGCGCGCATGCAGGAGGCGACCGAGGAACTGGAAGCGGCCAAGATCCGCTTCTTCAAGACCGTCGGAAAGCCACTGACCAGCCCATCGAGGCCGGGCGATGTCTCGGCTGCGCTCCCGCGATCGCTTGACGAGGCAATAGGGTTGGCGCGCGAAAGCAATCCGCGCGTGCACATGGCCAACAGCGACATCGACGCGGCGGCTTCCCTCGTGGATGCCGCACGGGCTAAATTCGGCCCCTCCATCATCGCTGAAGGTCGCGCCCGGGCGGGAACTGACATTGACGGCGACGATGGCGACACCAGCGACCTGCAGGCACGCGTGGTCCTGCGGTGGAATCTCTACCGCGGTGGTATCGACAAGGCCAACGAGCAGGAGCAGATCCGCCGCACCAGCGAACAGCGTCTGGCGCTGCATCAGGTGCAGCGCGAAATCGAGGAAGCCGTTCGCACGTCGTGGGATCGTCGTTTCCGACAAGCCGATCTGGCGAAGACCCTGAGGCAGCAAGCCGCCGCCAATGAGAAGCTGGTCGCTTCCTATCGCGAGCAGTTCAAGGTTGGACAGCGCTCGCTGCTCGACGTGCTCGACGCGCAGAATACGCGGTTCAACACGGCAACGCTGGCGGATACCGCGTCCTACGCATCGCTGTTTGCCCAGTACCGGCTTCTGGCCGCGACCGGACAGTTGCTGAAAACGATGAACCTTCAGCCGGCAAAGCAGGCGACAGCCTATGCACGCACCGAGTTCGCAGCACCGGAAACCGCGGACACCGAGACCTATGCGCGGACGCCGTCGGAGCAGAAGAGCGACCTGCCTTTCGACATCCTCGCTCCGGTGAGGAAGAAATAAGACGACGCAAGGTCCAGCGAGCGTCCTGACGGGCAGATCGTGAACCAGCAACCCAACATCCTCTCCCCCAAGGAGGCGTTCAAGGCCTGTTTCTCAGCCGTTGCCGGATATCTCGGCAGGCCGAGCGCGGAGACCGTGCTGTTTGCCGGCGTGCCGCTCTCGGACACGCGAATTGCGGTCGACGACATCAGGCACCTTGCCGAACGCATCGGCCTGGAAGTCACCGAGTTCAACCACCGGGATTTTCTCAGGGGGCGTATCGATCTGCCCGCAATCGTCTTTCGCGTCAGCCAATTGCCCGTTGCCCTGCTCGCTCTAGGCGAAGACGATGCGTATATCACCGCGCCCCAGGAAGACGGCCGCACCGCGATCGGCCGATCGGAACTGGCCGCCAGCTACATCAGCGGCGGCGCTTCCTTCTCGATCACCTACGCCAATGCCGCCGAGACCATGTCGGTCGGCTCGGCGGCCAGGATCGAGCGGAGACATTGGCTCACGGGGACGATGGGCGCTTTCTGGCGCACCTATTCGAAAGTCGTCCTGGCGGCGGTGTTCATCAATCTGCTGGCCATAGCCTCGCCGATCTTCACCATGAACGTCTACGACAGGATCCTGCCGAACAAGGCAATATCGACACTGTGGGTGCTGGCTCTCGGCATCGGTGCGGTCATCCTGTTCGACCTGCTTTTGAAGACGGCCAGGGCTTCCCTCATCGACTATGCCGGGCGCAAGGCGGATCTCCGAATATCCTATCTGCTGTTCGAGAAAGTGCTGAACTCGTCGCTGTCGGCGCGCCCCGGTTCGACCGGTGAATACGCAAACAGGGTCACGCAATATGAATTCGTCAGGGAGTTCTTCACCTCCAACACCATAAGCGTGTTCATCGACACGGCATTCGTCTTCGTCTTTCTCCTTGTGATCTATGCAATTGGCGGCTGGCTGGTGATCATACCGGCGCTGGCCTTCGTGATGTCCGTCATCGTCGGCCTGGTCACCCAGCGCCGCATCGGCAAGCGCGTCGCCGCCTCGATGAACGAAGCATCGCAGCGCCAGGCACTGCTGGTCGAATCCATCTCGACGCTGGAGACGATCAAGTCGCTGCGCGCCGAGGCGTATCTGCTGCGAAAATGGGGGGAGCACTCCAAGAACGCCGCCAACACGTCCGAGAAGATCAAGCAGCTTTCGGCGGCGGCGGGCAACATCACCCAGTCCATACAACAGCTGGTGACCGTCGCCCTGGTCGTGGCCGGCGCCTATGCCTTCTCGGAAGGGCATGTTTCGACAGGAGCAATCATAGGAACGGTGATGCTGGCGAGCAGGGCCGTGGCGCCGCTCGGCCAGATCGCCATAACGTTGTCCCGGTTTCGCCAGGCCATGCTCTCGCTGAGAATGGTGAATTCGATCATGGCTCAACCGGAAGACCGACCTGACACGGTGGGTTTCGTCAACCGCCCCATTCGCAAGGGGGCGATGGTGTTCAGGAACGTCGGGTTCGTCTATCCCGGCTCGGAGAACGAGGTTCTGACCGGCCTGAATTTCTCGGTGAAGCCAGGGGAGCGGATCGGCATCATCGGCCGCATAGGATCGGGAAAGACGACGATGGGGCGGCTGATCGGCCGGCTCTTCCTGCCGACTTCCGGTGAGTTGCTGCTGGATGGGATCGACATTCGCCAGTATCACCCGTCCGAGGTTCGCGCCGCGGTCGGCATCGTTGCGCAGGCCGGCGACCTGTTCTCGGGCACCATCAAGGAAAACCTCCTGATGGCATGCCCCGAGGCTACAGACGAACAGATCATCGAAGCTGCAAAGGCGGCCGGCGTCGACGATTTCGTTTCACGCCACCCGCGCGGCTACGACATGAATGTCGGCGAGCGCGGCACCAATCTTTCCGGCGGCCAGAGGCAGACCGTGGCGATCGCACGCCTGCTTTTGACCAAACCGAAAATCGTCTTTCTGGATGAGCCGTCGGGCTCGATGGATCTTGCCTCGGAACGCCAGTTGATCAAGCAGCTCAAAGTCGCTTTCGACCGCGACACGACGCTGATCGTCTCCACACATCGGTTCAGCATGCTTGAGCTGGCCGACCGCCTGATCGTTATCGAACGGGGCAAGATCGTTGCCGACGGACCGAAGGACCAAGTCATACAGGCGTTGCAGAAAACAAGCGCCTGACAAAACAATTATTGCTGCATCCAATGCGTTGGGGCGTGGGAAATGCTTGCCAGGGAAGATCGACCGCCGCTGTTTGCGTCGGCGTCCATATTCATCATCGGAGCGCTCTTCGTCGTTTTTGTCGCTTGGGCGTCCTTTGCCGAGGTCGATGAGATCGCACGCGGCGATGGCAAGGTCATACCCGCTTCCAAGACCCAGATCATTCAGGCGAGCGAGGCCGGCGTCGTTCAGGAAATCGCAGTCACGATTGGCCAGATCGTCAAGAAGAACGATCTCATCATCCGCCTGGACAACACGCTCAACACATCCAGCCTTGGCGAGCAGCAGGCCAAGGCGCGCGCGCTGGAAGTGCGCATAGCAAGGCTGAAATACGAACAGGCCGGCAATCTCTCAGGCCCATTTCCGTGCCCGCCTGACATTCAGTCGGTCGCTCCGCAGATTTGCGACAATGAACAGAAGCTGCTCATTGCCCGGCGCGGGAACTTCGACAACAAGCTGTCCGTGCTCAAGTCACGCCTCGATCAGCGCGAGAGGGAACTGGCCGAGGCGGTGGCCAATTCCGACCGTCTGACCAAGAACCTGGTCGTCAGCGACCAGGAGGCAAAACTGGTCGACGCGATGGTCAAGAAAGGCCTGATGGCAAGGACCGAGCAGCTCCGGGTAGAGCGCGAACAGACCGAGCTCAACGGCCAGCTGAACCTGGCCGGCGAAACAATAAAGAAGATCAAATCGTCGATCACGGAAGCCCAGCTGCAGGTCGAGGAACTCGGCTTGCAACTGCAGCAGGAGGCGTTGGACGACCTTACCCAGGCGCTGGCGGAACTTTCGGTAGTGGATGAAACCATAAGGGGGGCCACCGACAAGGTCGCGCGCACCGACATCCGGTCTCCCGTGGATGGCATCGTCAACACGCTGGAGCTCAACACGGTCGGGGCTTTCGTCCAGCCTGGCGCCGTCGTCGCCGGCATCGTGCCGACCTCCGAGACGTTGCTGGTGGAGGCACGGGTCTCGCCACGGGATGTCGCGTTCATCCGTCCCGACCAGGAGGCCCTTATCAAGGTCACCGCCTATGATTTCTCGATCTTCGGCGGCATCGAGGGCAAGGTCTCCAACATCACAGCCGACAGCCTGGTCGATCAGAAAACGGGGGAACCCTACTATCAGGTGCGCGTGGCGACGGACAAATCGACCCTTCAAAGAGACGGCAAGGCCTATTCGATCATTCCCGGCATGATCTGCTCGGTCGACATCAAGACCGGGCGCAAGACGATCCTGCACTACCTCCTGAAGCCGATCAACAAGGCGCGCGAGGAGGCGATGAGTGAGCGGTAGCGCCAGCCCTCATCCTGATGGCGAGCGACTGCTTCCGCCAGTCGCGGCCGAGGATTTCGGGCTTGAATTTCGGGTCGTGGCGCGTGGCGGCATAAGACGCGGCATCCGCTTGGAGCGGGCATTCTGGTTGTCGCTGAAGCAGATGGCCGAACGCAGGAAATGCACGATCGGCATGCTCATCGACGAGATCGCCGAAAGCCAGGCACAGACAGGCAATTTGACATCCGCGATCCGGGTGGCCTGCATGCGTGGATTGGCGGATGAAAACCTGACCTTGCGAAGGCTTGCATCGATCAACACCATCAACGCCATACTCGTCGCTTGCCCGTCCCCGGCCTTTGCCCTGGCATCGTCGAAGAAGATCCTGTCGTTCAACGCGCCGTTCCAGCAACTGGTCAAACGTCAATTGCCGATAGCCCCAAGCGATGACGCACGGCACGATCTCAAGCTGGCATTGGACCTCAACGTAGCCGACATCTTCGCGCGGCTCGATGCCAATGGCGAATCGCCGGTGGCCACCGGCTTTGTCATCGGTGCGGGTGACCGTCGTTACCGGGGGCAATTGAATGCGGTGCGGGCTCCGGTGCTCGAGCCAGAGCTGCTGATGGCGTTCGTCTTCGGCGGTTGAATCACCACCAATCCAACGAGAACTTATGGCTGAAAACCTTCGCCAGGTGCGACGGTTGCGAAACCGCCTTTGATGTCAGCCATCTGGGCTCCGCCCGGTCTTGAACCGTGGATCCAGGCCCGGTCCGTGCTGAACGAATAAAGCGGAACATAATCCGGGAGATCGCTGTCACGCACCACAGTGTTGCTGAGGCTGTCGAGAATGAAGGTGCCGCTGCCTGTGCTCACCGACAGCACTGCGTGAAAGAAGCCTCGCTTGCGATCCTGGAGGACGACAAGCGCCATGCTCTGCGTTGGAATGCCGGCCCTCAGCAGGGCCGTCATCTTGAGAATGGCGAAATCCTCGCAATCGCCGGCTCGCCGCTCGAGAATCTCCGAAGGCTTCGCCCAATAGTCGAGCTTGCCGTAGACGACGCTATCTTTCCTGTAGGCGATCAGGCGATTTACGCTGCTGTTGACGAAGGACAGCTTCTCGCTGAATCCCTTGCCTTGAGCGGCGGCGACCATGCCGGCAAAAGCTGTGCTCTTGCGCTCGCAGGGGCTGCCCGCCGAACAAGCGGTGATTGCCCGGTACACGGGCGCCCAGCGCGCCGCGACGGGAAAATTGCGCATGGACAAGGCAACCGATCCGAAGACCCCCGGAATGATCGACGCGGTCTGCACCGGATCTATCCCGGCGTCATCTCGCGCCGTTGACGAGCCATCCCCGCGGTCAGCATCTGCCGGGCCATAGCTGCTGATGACCTGACCGATCCGGTAAGCGCCCGCAGGCTGCCTGGGCTGGGGCCTCGCCAGCGAAACACCGCCGAGACAGGGCGGCGTCTGGACCTTCTCCTGAGGCCAGCCGGATGCGGCGATATCGCTCGCGAATGACGGCCCCGCCAGGCCGACAAGCCCGATTGCCAGCAGGAGCATCTGGAGCCGGGTTTTTCCCGGAACTGTTTTTTGCTTTTTCATAACGCCCACCTTTGACTGTGGACGCTACCAATCTTGTCTCAAATTATTGGAAAGGAAGGTGGATAAATATCCAGCAACTGTCTTTATCCAGTTTGTCTAAAATTTTATTCAAATTTATACTTTGGTTCACCAAAAAGATGCCGACTAGTCATCCGTCAACCAGACCTCCAGAAACCAACATATATCAGGTTATATTGTTGCGGTTTACCACGTGTAAAAAATGCCGGGCAATGCATATCATAATATATGAAATAGATTAGGGGGCAGTTGCAAAGTAGAAGTGGCCGCTGTCTCTATCCGGTAAATATCGGAGGGGTTTCAGCCATGACGAACAATATCGAGTTGGACAGCTTTTCGGCTTCCTTGAACGAGCATTCCGCGTCCAATGAACACGCCGATCAGGCGTCGCCGGCGGAGATCCGGGTCGCACAGGCAAATTCGACGCAGCCCGCGCCGGCAGCGTCCGAACCGGTGCCGGTCGATGTCGGCGGCGGAGCGCCTGTCAAGCCAGAAGCCCCCGCGGAAGCAAAGGCACCGCCGGCAGCTGCGCCGCACGAATACGTAGCCGACGCCAGCCATGTGGTGAGGCTTCCCGCCAACGCCTCCATCGACAACATCAAGGTCGATGGCCAAAACCTTCTGCTCGAACAGGCCGACGGCTCGGTAATCGTGGTCAAGGATGGCGCCCTGAACGTGCCGACCTTCATCATCGGCGACGTCGAGGTGCCGCGCGTTGCTTTGCTGGCGGCACTCGAAGCCAGCCATGTCGATGTCGCCTTCGGCGCCGACGGCTCCATGTCGGCCGGCCCGGGCGGTTCGAATTCAAGCGCAGGCGGAGATTTCTCGGTTCCCCCCGGCGGCATCGGCGACGGGTTCGACCTGTCGGCCCTGTTGCCCCCGACGGCTCTGCAGTTCGGGCTTCTGGAGCGGCGCGAGCTGTTTCCCTCGATCGTCGACAGGCAGGTTTCAGTGACGGCCACGTCACTGCTTGCCCCGACCGAAGCGGCTAGTGAAACTGGCCTCGATGGCGGTGGGGCGCAAACTCCGGGTAGCGAAGCGCCGACCGACAAAGAAACGTCCAGCACTGGAACGATCAGCATCGACGCGCCGGATGGAATTGGCTCGATCGTCATCAACGGTGTCACCGTCACCGGCGTCGATCAGCACATCCCAGGGCAGTACGGTTACCTGACGATCGTCTCCTTCAATCCGAGCACCGGTGCCATCGAATACAATTATACGGTGACCGAATCGGTTTCCCATACGGATCAGACACCCGGCTATGATCCTAGCACCGACACGGTTCCTGAGAATTTCACCATCACTGTCACGGATGTCGACGGCGATACTGCCAGCACCACCTTCGCCGTCGCCATCGTCGACGATGTGCCAACGGCGCACGCCGACACCGACAGCATCGCGGCCGGCCAGTTCGGCCCGGCGACAGGCAATGTACTGGCTGGCGGAACCGATGCCGGCGACGCCAACGCGACGGACGGCGTTGCCGACACCAAGGGCGCCGATGGCGCGACTGTGGTTGGCGTGCAGGCCGGCAACACCAATACCGATGTCGACAATGCGGCCACGCTGAACGCGCCGATCCAGGGCAGCTACGGCACGCTGACACTGCTGGCGGACGGCTCCTACAGCTATGTGCGCGCTGCCGGCACGCCCGGCGGCGTCAACGACGTGTTCACCTACACGATCAAGGATGGCGACGGCGACACCTCGCATACCACGCTGACGATTTCGATCGGCAACTCGACGCCTGTGATCACCGACCTGACGCCGGAGGCCACCGGCGGCGACGTCGTCGTCAACGAGGCGGCGTTGAATATCGGCACGCCGGGCGGGCCTGGGTCCGATCCGGCAAGCACGGCCGAGGCCGGCGCCGGCACCTTCACCGTCTCCTCGCCCGACGGCATCCACTCGCTGGCGATCGACGGCAACGCCTTCATCACCGATGGCGTGTTCACGGGCGGCTCGTTCACGACGACGCTCGGCAACACGCTGACGGTGACAGGCTACAATGCCGCCACCGGTGAGGTGAGCTACACCTACACACTGCTCGACAACGAGGGGCATGACCCCATCCAGGGCACCAACAACCTCTTCGAGAACTTCACCGTCACGCTGACCGACCAGGATCTGCAGAGCGCCAACGCCACGCTCTCCGTGAAAATTATCGACGACATTCCGACGGCACATGCCGACACCAACAGCGTTGTCGAGGGCGGCATCGTGAGCGGCAACGTGCTGACGGACGGCACGGACGACGTGTTCGGCGCCGACGGCGCGGCGGCGGGCGGCGGGGTTGTCGGCGTGGCCGCCGGGAGCAACACCGCGGTTCCTGTGAGCGGCGGGCTTGGCGCCGGCATTCCCGGCACTTACGGCACGCTGACACTGAACGCCAACGGCAGCTACAGCTATGACGGCCTGCCCAACGTGGTCCCGCCGGCCGGCGCGACGG
>NZ_JAMYOI010000039.1:0-54834 GCF_040319775.1 Mesorhizobium sp. M0870 | reverse complement strand
CCAAGCCAAGGTCCGGGCGGCCGCCCGGACCTTGGCTCAATCGCTCTAATCCCACGAAATCTCTCTCGTGTAGATACAAGGTGGCGCTGCGGAGCAGCGACGGAGTGGGGGAAGCCGCTCACCAATTGCGCCGCCGCCCCCGACAGCCTACCCGAACAGCCGGTCCAGTATCTTGCCCTCAAGCCGGGCCAACTCCACCGAACCGCGCCGGCGCGGCCGTTCCACGGGCACATCCAGATCAAGCGCGATCCGGCCTTCGCTGATCACCACGACCCGGTCGGCCAGCGCGACCGCTTCGGCGACATCATGCGTGACCAGCACAGCCGTGAACTTCTGCGCGATCCAGATGCGTTCCAGAAGCTGCTGCATCTCGATGCGGGTCAGGGCGTCGAGTGCGCCGAGCGGCTCGTCGAGAGCCAGGATCTGCGGGTGGCCGACCAGCGCGCGGGCCAGCGCCACGCGCTGCTTCTGACCTCCGGACAGCACCGAAGGCCATTCGTCGGCCCGATCGGCAAGCCCGACCTCGCCGAGAATGTCGAGCGCGCGTTGCCTTGCCTCCGCGCCGGAAGCAATCCCGGTCAGCCCGACCTCGACGTTTTTCACCACGCTGGCCCAGGGCAGGAGCCGTGGCTCCTGGAACATGAAGCGCGTGCGGCTGTGTCCTTCCTCTGCCACGCCGAATGTCAGCGATCCCGATGTCGGCCGGTCGAGCCCGGCCAGAAGCCGCAAAAGCGTGCTCTTGCCGCAGCCGCTCTTGCCGATGACGGCAAGGAACTGCCCGGCCGGCACGTCCAGGTCGATGCCGTCGAGCACGGTCTTGTCGCCGAAGCGCTTGCCGGCTTGCCTGAAGGCAAAGGCCCGCTGCCCTTCGACGGAGCCGATCGGCCGCACCGGCGTGGCGACGAAGGAACGGGCTGCGGTCAGGCTGGCGGCGGTCATGGGCAATCTCTCATCCGTTCTGGAAGGCCGGATGCCAGCCGAGCGACAGCCGCTCGAGCAGGCGGGCGAGGCTGTCGGCGAGCTTGCCGAGCAGCGCGTAGATCAGGATCGACAGCACGACGACGTCGATCAGCAGGAATTCGCGCGCCTGCATGGCCATGTAGCCGAGGCCGGAGCTGGCCGAGATGGTTTCGGCGACGATCAGCGTCAGCCACATGATGCCCAGGGCATAGCGCAGGCCGACGAAGATCGCCGGCAGCGCGCCGGGCAGGATGACGCGGAAGAACAGGGCGCGCCGGTCCATGCCGTAGACGCGGCCCATCTCGACCAGCTGCGGGTCGACGCTCTGGATGCCGAGCAGCGTGTTGACGTAGATCGGAAAGAACACGCCAAGCGCCACCAGGAACAGTTTGGCTTCCTCGTCGATGCCGAACCACAGGATGACCAGCGGGATCAGCGCCAGGTGCGGGATGTTGCGGATCATCTGCAGCGTCGTGTCGGTCAGGCCGCGGCTGAGCGTCGACAGCCCGTTGGCAAGGCCAAGCGCAAAGCCGATCGAGCCGCCGACGGCAAAGCCGGCAAGGGCGCGCGCGGTCGAGACCCCGATGTTGCGGATCAGTTCGCCTGACAGCGTCAGCCGCCAGAAGGCTTCGGCGACCGCGCTCGGCGCCGGCAGCACGTTGGCGGGCATGACGCCCGCGCGGCTGGCAACCTCCCAGCCGGCAATAACCAGCGCCGGGAGCAGCCAGCCTATGGCATTGTTATGCAGGCGTGTGGAAAAGCTCATGACGAAGCCTGCAGGCGGTTGGCTCCATGGAAGCCGACCGAGAATTCGTTGGCGATGTTCTCATGCGCCCGCTGCCGCCTGGTGCCGAGCCCGAGTTTCGGGAACAGAAGCTCGGCGACGCGATAGGCTTCCTCGAGATGCGGATAACCCGAGCCGATGATGGTATCGATGCCGATCGCCTGGTATTCCCGGATGCGCTCGGTGATCTGTTCGGGCGTGCCGACCAGCGCCGTGCCGGCGCCGCCGCGCACCAGCCCGACACCGGCCCACAGATTGGGCGAGACGACCAGCCTGTCACGGCGTCCGCCATGCCATACGGCGCTGACCGACCGAATCCATCTGGTTGAGGAAGCGCGCCTGCGCATTTTCGATCTGGGCGTCGGTGACATGGCTGATCAGCCGGTCGGCGGCGCGCCAGGCTTCGTCCTCGGTCTCGCGGACGATGAAATGCAGCCTGATGCCGAAACGTAGTTTTCTGCCGCGCAGTGCCGCTTTTGCGCGCGCCGCGGCCAGCTTCTCGGCAACCTGCGCCGGTGGCTCGCCCCAGGTCAGATACATGTCGACGAGGTCGGCGGCGAGGTCCTGGCCTGCGTCCGACGACCCGCCGAAATAGAGCGGCGGCCGCTCCTGGTGCGGCAGAAGGTCGAGGCGGCCACTCTCGACGCGGTAATATTTGCCGTCGAAATTGACCCGCTGGCCCGACACCAGGCCGCGCCAGATGGTCAGGAACTCATGCGCCTGGGCATAGCGCTCGTCATGCGGCAGGAAGACGCCGTCGCCGGCGAGCTCGGTCGGGTTGCCGCCGACCACGACATTGAGCAGCAGGCGGCCATTGCTCAAGCGATCGAGGGCGGCGGTCTGGCGCGCGGCGAAAGTCGGCAGCGTGACGCCCGGCCGCAGCGCAACGAGAAACTTCAGCTTTTCGGTCAGCGTCGCGAGACCTGTCGCGGTGATCCAGGAATCCTCGCAGTTCTGACCCGTGGGCAGCAGCACGCCGGGAAAGCCGAGCCGGTCGACCGCTTGCGCGATCTCCTTGAAGTAACCGAATTCAGGCGGCCGCTGCTGCTCCTCGGAGCCGAGATAGGAGCCATCGCCATGCGTCGGGATGAACCAGAAGAAATCGAGCGGTGCGGTGCTGGCAGGCGCGGTCATGTCTGGCACAGTCACGGGCGGATCTCCTGGAGATATGGGTGCAAACGCAAATGGCGCCGGGCGTTCTCACCCGGCGCGGTCAGGGGACAAGTTAGTTGCCGGGTGCTGTCCACACCGCGTCGGAGATGCGGACCGCTTTCGGGATCAGCCCGAGCTTGTAGAAGCGGTCGGCGGTGGCCTGCTGGCCGGCGATGATCTCGTCGGTGATCGGAAAGATGCCGAACTGGGTGCGGTTGGCGGCGATGATCTGCGCGTCGAGCGGCACACCGGTCACCTCATGCAGCGCCGCGGCCACCTTGTCGCGGTTCTGGTCGGCCCATTTCGCCGCCTCGCCAAGGGCCGATATCGTCGTGGTGATGGTTTCGGGGTGCGCCTTGGCGAAATCCTTGTTGGCGAGGAAGTAGGTGTTGACCTTGAGCACCTCGCTGGAGCGGGCCAGCACACGCGGCTGGTAGCGGGTTTCGGCGATGGCGAAGAACGGATCCCAAACAGTCCAGGCATCGATCTGGTCGCTGGCGAAGGCTGCGGCCGCATCCGCCGGGCTGAGATACACCGGCGTGATCTGGTCGAACGGAACACCGGCCTTTTCCAGCGCGGCGACGAGCAGGTTGTGAGCGCTGGTGCCCTTGCCGACGCCGACGCGCTTGCCCTTGAGGTCGGCGACCGACTGGATCGGCGACGCCGGCTTGACGAAGATCGCCTCGCCGTCGCCATTCGACGGCAGCGCCGCCGCATAGACGATGTTGGCGCCGGCCGACTGGCCGAAGATCGGCGGTGCGTCGCCGGTCCAGCCGACATCGATGGCGCCGACATTGAGCGCCTCGATTAGCGGCGGCCCGGCGGTGAACTCGACCCATTTGACCGTCACGCCCTTGTCTTCAAGTGCCTTTTCGATCACCTGCTGCTGCCTGGCGATCACCGGCAGGCCGGTCTTCTGATAGCCGATGCTGAGCTGCTTCAGCTCCTGCGCTGTGGCGCCGGATGACAGGACAACCGTAGCCGCCAGCAGGCCGATGCCGAAAACACGTCTCGTCAGATTGAAAGGCTTGGTCAGATTGAACATTGATCCCTCTCCTTCGCTGCGGATCGGCGCCGGGAAATGGCCTCGCCGGTTGGAAGATGGATCAGGCTAGGTAGTTCTATAAATTTAGTAGAGGAATAATTTTGCGAGATGGACTTGAAGAGCGGATTTGTTTTCTGCAGGCAGCCCCAGCTTTCGTCATTCTAGGGCGAAGCAAGGAGCGAAGCGACGCGGCGCAGACCCTAGGATCCATGCCGTGACGGTGATGCTATGCTCCGGCGGTGCAAGGAACCGAGCGCCGACCAGCCGGTTCCACGAAAGAGCTCGAACCACTCCGGATTGGCCCTCTCGATCAGCTCGATCTTCCATTGTCGTGGCCAGCGCTTCAGTGATTTCTCACGTTGGATGGCGTCGGTAATGTCGAAATACTCTTCGTACCAGACAAGGCGTTGCACGCCGTAGAGACTGGTAAAGCCTGAGCCTTGGCCGGACTTGTGCTCGGGTACGCGGCGGCCGAGGTCGTTGGTGACGCCGATGTAGATCGTACCGCGCTTCTGACTCGCGGTCATGTAGGCATAGCCGGTCATGGTTGAAGGGTAGCCCGCGTGAGTTGGCGTGCAAAGCGACATTTCTGATCCGCCGCATTCTTACGACCACCGTCACGGCATGGATCCTAGGGTCTGCGCCGCGTCGCTTCGCTCCTTGCTTCGCCCTAGGATGACGAAGCTTAAGTTAAGCCGTCTTCGTGACACAAGTCGTGCCCCGCCCCCTTCACTGCGACCAATACTGCCAAGCCCAGTAAAAACTCTCGTCGCGTGGCGGCAGGCGGTCGCGCTCGGCGTCCCAGCGGACCGGCGTTGGCGATTTCAGTTGCTGTTCAAGCGGCTGGCTTTCCCTGGTCCAGGCGAGAAGCCAGCTACCGGCTTGGGCGAACAGCACGGCGGTGGAATGGGTCATCGTCATTCTCCTGCTCCTCTGGGCTTCGATCATTCGCGGCCCGCCCACGGGACGAGCACGCGCTCGATCCTGCGGATGGTGAATTCGAGCACGAAGGCGATGGCCGCGATCACCAATATGCCCATCACCACCACGTCGGTGACGAGGAACTGGGCGGCCGACTGGATCATGAAGCCAAGCCCGCGTGTCGCCGCCACCAGTTCGGCGGCGACCAGCGTCGACCAGCCGGCGCCGAGCGCGATGCGCAGTCCGGTCAGGATCGACGGCAGCGCGCTGGGCAGAATGACGTGGCGGACCACTTGTGCTGGCGTCGCACCCAGTGAGCGCGCCGCATTGATGCGCTCCTGCGAGACGCCGCGAACGCCGGACGCGGTCGACAGCGCCACCGGCGCCAGCATGGCAATGGCGATCACCAGGATCTTCGACGGCTCGCCGATGCCGAACCAGATGATGACCAGCGGCAGGTAGGCGAGCGGCGGGATCGGCCGCAGGAATTCCAGCAGCGGATCGAAGATGCCGCGCCCGATCGTGCTGATGCCGATGGCGAGCCCAACCGGCACGCCGATGAGGATGGCGGCGACCAGCCCGGCGAAAACCCGGCCCAGGCTGGCGACCGCATGCTGCAGCAGCGTCGCATCGACGAAGCCATCACGGGCGACGGTGATGAACTTGTTCCACACGGCGGCAGGCGATGGCAGAAACACTGGCGACACCAGTTGCAGGCGGGCCGACAGCGCCCACAGCGCCAGCACCACCAGGATGGTGACAGCGCTGACCGCGCGGGCCGAAACGCCTTTGCGCTTGGGGCTGGGACGCGACCATGGCACCGACAGGCCGTCGGCCTCGTCGATCTTGTGTCCCGGTCGCTCCGTGTAGGAAGTAACGGTCATGCCGCTTCTCCTTCGAAGATCGCATCGGTCAAGTCCGCGCGGGCTTCGGAAAAAATCGGATCGGCCTTGATCGTGCGAATGGCTTCGCCAGACGCGTAGCGTCGGGAAAAACCGGGCTCGAAGCTCCGCACCACGCGGCCCGGACCGGGCGCCAGCACGACGATGCGGGTGGCCAGCACCAGCGCCTCCTCGATGCCATGCGTCACCATCAGCACGCCGACCTCGCTTGCCGTCCACAGATCGAGCAGCGTCGTCTGCATGCGTTCGCGCGTCAGCGCATCGAGCGCGCCGAGCGGTTCGTCGAGCAGCAGGAATTCGGGTTCGGCGGCGAGCGCCCGGGCCAGGCCGACGCGCTGGCGCATGCCGCCGGAAAGCTCCCAGATGCGCTTGTCGCCGGCGTCGGTGAGCTTCACCAGCGCCAGCAACTCATCGGCGCGCTGGGCCCGCTCGGCTGGCCTGACACCGCGCAGCCTGAGCGCGAAGGCAACGTTTTCGCGCGCCGTCAGCCATGGGAACAAAGCATCGTTCTGGAACACCACCGCCCGGTCCGAGCCCGGCGCGGTGATCGGCTTGCCGTCGATGGAAGCCGTACCTCGCGCCGGCGCGACAAGGCCGGCGGCGACGTTGAGCAGCGAGGTCTTGCCGCAACCGGAACGGCCGACCAGCACGACGAAATCGCCCTTGGCAACATCGATCGACACCCGTTCGACGGCAGGCTCCGCCTGGCCGTCATAGTGGATCGAGACCTTGTCCAGCACGAGATGGGGGTCGAGCACGAGATGCGCCATGGATGCCTCGCAGATTTGAAGGAAAAACGCCTGTCCCGGAACCACTCCTCGTCAGCGGTTCCGGGGCAGGCAGCACGCGGCGTCAGGGAAGGAGATCCGCGCGCGTTCGTTTGGCGTCAGGCGTTCAGTTCGAGGCAAGCGCCTCGGTGACGTATTTCGACGACACGTATTTGGAATAATCGGGAAGCACGGCGTCGATCTTGCCTTGCTCCTTGAGGAAGGCGGATGTCGCTTCCACCGCCTTGACCGTGCCGCCGCCGAGGAACTTGTCCGAAGCCTGCTCTTCGAGCGTCGGGAAGACATAGCCCTTGAGCAGCTGCGGCACCTCTTCCAGCTTGGCGCCGGTGATCTTGGCGATCGCGGCCGCCTGTGGCGACGACACCGACCAGGCGTCGGGCTTGGCGAGGAACTCGGCATAGGCGGTGCCCGTCACCTTGACGAAGTCGCGCACTGCCTCAGGGTTCTTTTCGGCGAAGTCGGTGCGCACGATCCAGGCGTCGAAGGTCGGCGCGCCCCAGGCGGCGACCTGCGAGGAATCCAGCACCACCTTGCCGGTCGTCTTGATCTGGCCGAGCGCCGGATCCCAGACATAGGCCGCGTCGATATCGCCGCGGGAAAAGGCCGCCGCGATCTCGGGTGGCCTGAGATTGAGGATCTCGACCGACTTCGGATCGACGCCCTCATGCTTCAGTGCGGCGAGCAGGCTGTAATGCGTCGTCGAGACGAAGGGCACGGCGACCTTCTTGCCGGCGAGGTCGGCGACCCCAGCGATGCCGGCGCCGTTGCGGGCAACCAGCGCTTCGGATTCGCCGATCAGGCCGACGATGAAGATGGTCTGGATCGGCAGCTCGCGGCTCGCCGCCGCCGCCAGCGGGCTCGAGCCGACATAGCCGATATCGACCGAACCGGAAGCGACCGCGGCGATGACATCGGCGCCGGAATCGAATTTGCGCCAGTCGATGGTGGCCTTCGTCGCCTTTTCATAGGCGCCGTCGGCCTGCGGCACTTTCGAGGGTTCGACCACTGTCTGGTAGCCGATGGTGATCTTGAGGTCGTCGGCAAGGGCAGGGCCGAGGAAGGCGGCGCCGGCTAGTGCGGCGGACGAGAGAAGAACAATGCGTCGCGAAATCGTGGACATGAAGGGCTCCTGAAAAGAGAGAATTGGAATGCCCCATGATAGTCAGCTAATTCTATCACTCTTGTAGAGTTAAATCCTTCCAACCAAGGCGAGCTTGTTAGAAAAAAGCTGTCGATGGTGGGGTGGCGAGGCGGATAGGGCGGCTGCAAGCGATCTCCTGGCTTGATCCAAGCCGTGACGTTGGGGGCTCGGCTACTGTCCGAAGTCTTCCGATGTCGGCGGGACAGCACCGCCTCTGGCCTGCCGGCCATCTCCCCCGCAAGGAGGGAGATCGCTGTCATCCCGGCTTTCGCCAATCGCCATCGTTGCAGGTGTTGAACCTACGGTGGATCTGCCAATCTCCCCCCTTGCGGGGGAGATGCCCGGCAGGGCAGAGGGGGGTGCTGTCCTGCCAGCGTCCGGCAAGGTTCTGCACGCACCAACGCTCGAAGGAATGGCATGACCTCGATCGCGAACGAGAATTCCTAGTCTTGCCCCTGTCAGGCAAATCCATACCCAAAAAAGCCATGGATTCGAAAACACCTTCCACAGTGCTCCAGCATAAGTATAGTATTCTTATCGACATGAGAGAGTTGGAGTCGGCGATGAGCGGCCACCACATCACCATGATCGCTCGCGGCATGGATCGGCTTTCGCCGTCGCGTCAGTCGATGCCGACCACATCCGGCCCTGGAGGACCATTTTGCCATCCCACTGCTCTCAAAGGGCATTTTTGTGCTTTCGAGGGCACAAGGTCGGGCTAAAATGGCCACAGCGGGCTTGAAAACGAAGCAAAATCAACAGTTCTCGGCTTGTACATCATGTCACTAGAATTTATGTGTCATGCGGGCTTGGACGCGGCGGCAACGCACGCCAGGCGTTTTGCAACCGATGGTTCCACGCCGTCGCATGACAGAGAAATTTTGATCTCATGCTCACGAAAAAGGGCAAGTACGGCCTCAAGGCGCTCGTCCATCTCGCGCAATTGCCGGCCGGGCAGCTTGCCTTCGTCAACGACATCGCCACCGGCAACAACATCCCGAAGAAATTTCTCGACGCCATCCTGGGCGAGTTGCGCAATGCCGGCTTCGTCCAGAGCCGCAAGGGCAAGGATGGCGGCTATCGCCTGGCGCGCCCCGCCGACGAGATCAAGGTCGGCCATGTCGTGCGCGTCCTCGACGGTCCGCTGGCGCCGATCCCCTGCGCCAGCCGCACCCAGTACCAGCGCTGTGAAGATTGCAACGAGGCGACATGCCAAGTCCGACATCTGATGCTCGAGGTCCGGCAGGCGATCGCCGAGGTGCTCGATCAGCGCAGCCTCGCGGAAATGCGCGACATCGTCCTCGACGACCTATCGGTCGCGAAGGGCATCGACGATCTGCCGGTTGCGAGGGACATCGGCGATCTGCCGGTCGCGGTGAAGGTCCAGGCCTGACACTGGCGCTGCGCAGAGCGAAGGCATGCCTATGACCGGGCGTGCCAACTCCATGATCATTGTCGGCGGCGGCGCCAGCGGCGTCGTGCTGGCCGCGCATCTCCTGAAGTCGCCCAATCCCGACCTGCGCGTCACGCTGATCGAAAGGCGCCCGCATTTCGGCCAGGGCATCGCTTATTCGACGCTGCTCTCGGCGCATGTCTTGAATGTCAGCGCCGCCGGCATGAGCGCCTATGCCGACGATCCCGGCAATTTCTGGCGCTGGCTGCAGGAGCGCGGCCTGGCAACGGCCGAGCAGGCGCCCTTCTATGCGCCGCGCAGCATCTATGCCCGTTACCTCGGCGAATTGCTCGACGAGCTGCAGGCGCGCGAAAAGCAGACCGGGCGGCTTCGGCTGATCCGCGAGGAAAGCCTCTCGATCACGCCCACCGCATCCGGTGTCGAAGTGGCGCTGGCCAACGGCACCAGCGTCGTTGCGCATCTCGCCGTGCTGGCCACCGGCCACGACGAGGAGCCGGCGCAAGGCCATGCCGTCAGGATGGGGTCGGAAGCCGACACAGCACTTCCCCCCGACGCCGGCGTCATGGTGCTGGGCACCGGCCTCAGCATGGTCGATGCCTTCCTGGCGCTCGAGCAGCGCGGCCATCGCGGCGACATCATAGCTGTGTCGCGGCGCGGCCTGTTGCCCTCGCCGCATCGCAAGGGCAATCCGATCAAGCTCGACGTCGCCGACATTCCGCTCGGCACGCAGCTCTCCTATTTCGTCGGCTGGTTCCGCGACCTGATCAAGGAAAACCAGAAGGCCGGCATCGACTGGCGCGACGTCGTCGACGGCCTGCGGCCGTTCAACCAGAAGATCTGGCAGAACTGGCCGGCTTCCGCCAAGCGCCGCTTCGTCGAGCACACCAAGGCCTGGTGGGACATCCACCGCCATCGCATGGCGCCCGAGGTCTACGCCCGCGTCACCGAAGCCGTGCGGTCCGGCCGCATCCGCCTGGTCGCCGGCCGCGTCGTCGACATCGCGCGCAACGGCGAATTCACCGTCCAGGTCCAGTCGCGCCACACGCAGCGCCTCGAGACCTTCGAGGTCGCCCGCATCTATGATTGCTCTGGTATCGTCAGGGACATCTCGACCTCGTCGAACAGCGTCGTGCGCTCGCTGGTCGACCGCGGCCTGGCACGGCCGGATCCGCTGCGCATCGGCCTCGATGTATCGGCCAAATGCGAGATCATCGCCGGCGACGGAACCGTCTCGGCCAAGATCCTCGCCGTCGGCCCGCTGACGCGCGGCACCTTCTTCGAGATCGACGCCATTCCGGATATCCGCGTGCAGTGTGCGAGGCTGAGCAAGCAGTTGTTGGGGTGAAGCAGAACCTTTGATGCCGGCGGGACAGCACCCCCCTCTGTCCTGCCGGACATCTCCCCCGCAAGGGGGGAGATTGGCAGCTTCACTTTTGGCACGTTCTCTTCAGCGTTGAAGATTGGCGAAACCGGCGGCGACATCCGATCTCCCCCCTTGCGGGGGAGATGGCCGGCAGGCCAGAGGGGGGTGTGACGGAGTGCTGCGGTAGCGTTTTGTTTGAGACCACAGCCACAACCCGGAATTTCATTCCACATCTGGCCGGTTGATTGGCACGATCTATCTTCTTTCCAACTGCAAAGGGCTGGAAAAGAGGCTACGCTGCCGCTCTGCCTCGAGGCGGTCGCTTGGTCATGGAGCATCGATATGAGCGAGCACGAGATCGCCGCAGCCGACGAATTGTCCCGCCTGCGTCCGCCCTACAAATCCGTCCTCGACCTGATCGGCCAGACGCCGGTGGTCGAGCTGACCAAATTCGACACCGGCAAGTGCCGGCTGTTCATCAAGCTCGAAAGCCAGAACCCCGGCGGCTCGATCAAGGACCGCATCGCACTGTCGATGATCGCCGCGGCTGAAAAGCAGGGCAAGCTCAGGCGTGGCGGCACCATTGTCGAGGCGACCGCCGGCAATACCGGCCTCGGCCTCGCCCAGGTCGGCATCCCCAAGGGCTACCGCATCGTGTTGGTCGTGCCCGACAAGATGTCGCGCGAAAAGATCCAGCATCTGCGCGCGCTCGGCGCCGAAGTGCGCATGACGCGGTCCGATGTCGGCAAGGGCCATGCCGAATATTACCAGGACATGGCCGAGAAGATCGCAGCGGAAACGCCCGGCGCCTTCTATGCCAACCAGTTCGCCAACCCGGCCAATCCGCTGGCGCATGAAACCACCACCGGCCCGGAGATCTTTTCGCAGCTCGACGGTGACGTCGATGCCGTGGTCGTCGGCGTCGGCTCCGGCGGCACGCTGACCGGGCTTGGCCGTTACTTCGCCAAGGTGTCGTCGAAGACCGAAATGGTGCTGGCCGATCCGGTCGGCTCGGTGCTGGCGCCGCTGATCAAGACCGGCAAGATGGAAGAGGCCGGCAGCTGGACGGTGGAAGGCATCGGCGAGGATTTCGTGCCGCCCAATGCCGACCTGTCGCTGGTCAAGAAGGCCTATTCCATCCCCGACAAGCAGAGCATGCTGGCGGTCCGCGACCTCTTGTCCAAGGAAGGCATCCTCGCCGGCTCGTCCTCAGGCACGCTTTTGTCCGCCGCGCTGCGCTATTGCCGCGAGCAGACGGTGCCGAAACGCGTCGTCACCTTCGTCTGCGACAGCGGCAACAAGTATCTGTCGAAAGTGTTCGACGATTTCTGGCTGGCCGAGCAAGGCCTTGCCGAGCACGAGCAGCATGGCGATCTGCGCGATCTGGTGATGCGCTCGCACCGCACCGGCGACACCGTCTATGTCGGCCCGGACGAAAGCCTGCTCAACGCCTATGGCCGCATGCGCCGCTCCGATGTCTCGCAGCTGCCGGTGCTCGACAATGGCAGACTGGTCGGCATCGTCGATGAAAGCGATATTCTTGCTCATGTCGACGGCCCCTATGATGGTCGCTGGGAGCGTTTCAATGGCCCGGTGCGCACGGCCATGACCTCCAATCTGCACACGCTGCAGGCCAGCCAGACGCTGGACGCGCTGCTGCCTGTCTTCGACCGCAACGAGGTCGCCATCATCTTCGACGGCGACGAATTCGTCGGCCTGATTACCCGCATCGACCTGATCAACCATTTGAGGCGCGCACGATGACCAGCAGCACACCGCCAGCCGGAAAAAACCGCCTGGCCTTCTCGACGCGCACCATCCATGGCGGCCAGAGCCACGACCCCCTGACCGGCGCGGTGATGGTGCCGATCTACGCCACCTCGACCTTTGCCCAGCAGTCGCCCGGCGTGCACAAGGGCTTTGAATATGCCCGCAGCCAGAACCCGACGCGCTTTGCCTTCGAGCGCGCGGTGGCCGATCTCGAAAGCGGCTCGGCCGCTTTCGCCTTCGCGTCCGGCCTCGCGTCGATCGCCACCGTTCTGGAGCTGCTCGATTCCGGTGCCCATATCGTCGCCACCGACGACATCTATGGCGGCTCGTTCCGGCTGATGGAGCGGGTGCGCAAGCGCTCGGCCAATCTGCAGGTCTCGTTCGTCGACTTCACCGACCTGGCCGCCGTGGAAGCCGCGATCCGGCCCGAGACGAAAATGCTCTGGGTCGAGACGCCGACCAACCCGCTGCTGCGCATCGTAGACCTCGAAGGCGTCGCCGCCCTAGCCAAGCGCAAGGGCATTTTGTCGGTCGCCGACAATACCTTCTGCAGCCCCTATATCCAGCGGCCGCTGGAGCTCGGCATCGATATCGTGGTGCATTCGACGACCAAATATCTCAACGGCCATTCCGACATGGTCGGCGGCGTCGCCGTGGTCGGCGACAACAAGGATCTGGCCACCCAGCTGAAATTCCTGCAGAACGCCATCGGCGCCATTTCGGGTCCGTTCGACAGCTTTCTGGCGCTGCGCGGGCTGAAGACGCTGGCGCTCAGGATGGAGCGCCACTCCGCCAACGGTCTGAAGATCGCGCAATGGCTGGAAGCGCGCCGCGACATCCGCCGCGTCATCTATCCCGGCCTCGCCAGCCATCCGCAGCACGCCGTCGCCGTCCAGCAGATGCACGCCTTCGGCGGCATGATCACAGCCGTGCTCGACCGTGACCTTGCCGGCACCAAAAAGTTCCTCGAACGCACGCAACTGTTCACGCTCGCCGAAAGCCTCGGCGGGGTGGAAAGCCTGATCGAGCATCCGGCGCTGATGACGCATGGGTCCATTCCGGCCGAGAAGCGGGCCGAGATCGGCATATCGGATTCGCTGGTAAGATTGTCGGCGGGGATCGAGGATGGCGACGATCTGATCGCGGATCTGGATCAGGCGCTGGGGGGATAGGCAGCGATCCTTCACACCCCCCTCTGTCCTGCCGGACATCTCCCCCTCTAGTGAGGAGATCAGATGTCACTTCCGCTTTCGCTAATCTCGAACGTTGCAAGACGAGCGGCGCCATCGAAGCTGCCAATCTCCCTCCTTGCGGGGGAGATGGCCGGCAGGCCAGAGGGGGGTGCTGTCCCGCCGACGTCGGACCGATCTCTTCGCCGCGACAACGGTCAACGGCAAACCGCGCTTCGCGCATCGTTCAGCCAAGCCCCGTTGACCCCGAACCCGATCTGCCCGAAATGTAGCGCCCCATGGCTACACACGCCCCACCCAAACCCACCGACACCCCGCTCACCTTCGCAGTGCTGGTGTTTCCCGGCTTTCCGATGATGGCGTTCAGCTCGGTCATCGAGCCGCTGCGTGCGGCCAATGTCCTGGCGAAAAGAGAATGCTATCGCTGGATCATCGTCGGCGGCACGAAAGGCGCGGTCGAGGCGTCGAATGGCGTCGTCATCCAGCCGGGTTTTTACGCCGAGGATGCCCCGAAGGTCGATCGCATCGTCGTCTGCTCGGGCGGCGATGCCGATCATCTCGTCGCCGAGGACGCAGCACACTGGATCCGCAAGAGCCTGCGCAACGGTGCCCATATCGGCGCGGTGGCCGATGCGGCGTTCTTCCTCGCCCGCGCCGGCCTGCTCGACGGCCATGCCTGCACCTTGCACTGGACCAGCCAGGCCGCCTTCACCGAGGCCTTCCCCAACATCGAGCTCAGGCGCGACCTCTATGTCATCGACCGCAAGCGCTTCACCTCGGCCGGCGGCGTCGGCAGCCTCGACATGATGCTGGAGATCATCACCCGCGATTACGGCGCCGAGCTCGCCGCCGGCGTCGCCGAATGGTTCGTGCACAGCCAGCTGCGCTCCAGCATCGACCGCAAGATGATGCCGCTGCGGCTGCGCACCGGCGTTCAGAACGAACTGGTGCTGTCGGCCATCGCCATCATGGAGGACGCGGTCGAGGAGCGGCTCGGCATGGCCGAGCTGACCGCGAAGCTCGGCGTCTCCTCCGACAAGCTCGAACGCTCCTTCCGCTCCGAACTCGCCATCTCGCCCAATGGCTATTACCGGCGGCTCCGGCTGAAGCGTGCCGCCGACCTTTTGGCGCATTCGACGCTCGCCGTGCGCGACGTGGCGCTGGCCTGCGGCTTCGCCTCGATGTCGAGCTTTGCCCGGGCGTTTCGCGAGGAGCACGGGCATCCGCCGAGATTGGCGAGGCGGCATTAGGGGACTTGCTAATCGCGCCGCGACGAGTTCCGTCACACCCCCCTCTGTCCTGCCGGACATCTCCCCCGCAAGGGGGAGATTGACTGCACCTCCGCTTTCGCCAATCTCGAATGTTGCAAGAAAGCGGCGGGATCGAAGCTGCCAATCTCCCCCATTGCGGGGGAGATGTCCGGCAGGACAGAGGGGGGTGCTGTCCCTCTAGCGTTCGGCATTAGGCTCCAGCGGTATCCCGCACAACACCTGCGGTTTTCCGCACAATCCATCCGCCCCTCCTGCGCCATGCTCCGGCCTCGCAACCCAGCCAAGGCCGTACCCCCATGAGCATCGTCGTATTCGACCCCGACAGCACCGAGGACGTGGACTTCAAGGACCGCATGCGCCATCCGGCCGCCGCGGATCCGGCCGGCGGCATGTGGCTGTCGGATACCGAGCCGTCCTTCATCGATGCCGATGCGCTGCGCAAGGGCCGGCTGGCGAAACTGCGCGGCTGGATGCGCGAGGCCGGCTATGGCGGCGTCGTGTTGTTCGACCCCTACAACCAGCGCTATGCCACCGGCTCGCGCAACATGTTCGGCTATTTCCTGCGCAACTCGACCCGCTATTTCTTTATCCCGACCGAAGGGCCGATCGTGCTGTTCGAATACCCGCAGAGCTATCATGTCTCCATGGTGCTCGACACGATCGACGAGGCGCGTCCTTCCAAGCTGGTCTGGTCGTCGGTGTCGGGCCGCGACGACGAGACCGCCGGCCCCTTCGCCGACGAGATCACTGAGCTCTTGAAGCAGCATGGCGGCGGCTCGATGAAGCTCGGCCTCGATCGCTGCAGCCATCTGCAGGCGCTCGCCCTGGAAAAGCGCGGCTGCGAGGTCCGCGACTGCCAGGGCGAGATCCTGGCGGTGCGCGCCGTGAAGACGCCCGAGGAAGTCAAATGCCTGCAGGTGTCGATGGCCGGCGCCGAGGCTGCCGTCTACGCGGTGCGCGAGGCGATCAAGCCCGGCGTTTCCGAAAACGACCTGTTCGCCATCATGTATGGCGAGGTCATCCGCCAGGGCGGCGAGTTCATCGAGACCCGGCTGCTCACCTCCGGCCAGCGCACCAATCCCTGGTTCAACGAGGCCAGCGGCCGGAAGATCCGCCCCGGCGAGTTGCTGGCGCTCGATACCGACACGATCGGCTGCTACGGCTATTATTCGGATTTCTCGCGCACCTTCCGCTGCGGGCCGGGCAAGCCGACGCCCTACCAGAAGTCGCTCTACCGCATGGCGCACGATCAGGTTCTGCACAACATTTCGATCGTCAGGCCCGGCATGGCGTTCCGCGAGATCGCCGAGAAGGCGTGGAAAATCCCCGACCGTTTCGTCGACCAGCGCTACACCTCGGTCATGCACGGCGTCGGCATGCATGGCGAAACGCCGTTCATCGCGCATTCCATGGACTACGAGACCTATGGCCGCGACGGCCATATCGTGCCAGGCATGGTGGTGAGCGTCGAAAGCTACATCGGCGAAAAGGGCGGCCGCGAGGGCGTCAAGCTGGAGGACGAGATCCTGATCACCGACACCGGCACGGAGCTTCTGTCGCGCTTTCCCTATGAGGATGAGTTTCTGGAGACGCAGGTTTGATGCGGGCTACCGACGCTCATAACGAGCGCCTCATTCCCTCCCACCCCCCTCTGTCCTGCCGGACATCTCCCCCGCAAGGGGGGAGATTGGCAGCGTCGCCTGGAGCGCTTTTTCCTGCAACTCTGACGATTGGCGAGGGCATTCGCGACGGCCGATCTCCCCCCTTGCGGGGGAGATGCCCGGCAGGGCAGAGGGGGGTGCTGTCCCACCGGCACAGGCAAGAGTCTTGGACTGCTCCGCCCGTGGATAATGAAGCCTCATGAAAACCCCCATCGCCATCAAACCCGGCACAATGGCCGCGATCTTCATCGACCTGCAGGAAGAGCACCGGCAGGACAAGCGCTACCTCGTCGAGGGCTTCAGCAGCATCCTCGCCAACGTCCAGCGCCTGCAGGCGGCGGCGCGGCAGAACAATGTGCCGCTCTACCATTGGGCCTACATCGTCGATCTCGACAAGCAGGACCGGCCGTTCCACCCGGTCGGTGAGGACGGCAAGTCGGCCTTTTCCGACAAGAGCGATCCGCTGACCGAGATCTGCCACGAGGTGGCGCCATCCAGGGGCGAGGCGCTGCTGATCAAGGCCGAGGCCAGCGCCTTTCGCACCGGGCCGGCGGCCCGCGACATCAAGTCCGCCGGCATCGAATGGCTGGTCGTATCAGGCGTCTGGACCGAGGCCTGCATCGACGCGTCGGTGAAGGATGCGGTGGCGAAAGGCTTTCGCGTGCTACTGGTCAAGGATGCCTGCGGCAGCGGCAGCGCGGCCATGCACCAGACCGGCATTCTCAACCTCGCCAACCGGCTCTATGGCGGCGCCGTCACCGACACCGTCAGCGCCTGCCGGCTACTGGCCGGCGAGACCGTCATCGCCTGGCAGGTCGAAGGCTCGGTGCCGCTACGTTTCAGTTTTGAGAACGCGGCCGCGCTCTACGCCGATCTATGACTGTCGAAAGCATGACCAGGGGCCCCTACGAAACCCGGCTCGCCCCAGAGCTCTGGGCCTATATCGACGCGGTCAACGCCTGGTATCCGCCCGAAATCATCGGCCTGCCGATAGGCAAGCAGCGCGCAGTATATGACCGGATGAGCCGGGCCTTCCACCAGGGCCGCCCGCCCGGCGTCAAGGCCAGCGATGGCCTGATCGCCGCCGCCGGCCGCGACATCCCCATCCGCCGTTACCGGTTTGCCGGCAAGGCCGCCCAGGCGATGGTGATCTACTACCACGGCGGCGGCTTCATCCTCGGCGGGCTGGAAAGCCATGACGACATCTGCGCCGAGCTCTGCGCCGGCACCGGCTTCGACGTGCTGTCGGTCGACTACCGGCTGGCGCCGGAGCATCTTCATCCCGCCGCCTTCGACGATGCGGTGGCCGCCTTCGAATGGGCGGCAGTGTCATCAGATCTGCCGCTGGTGCTGTGCGGCGAAAGCGCTGGCGGCAACCTCGCCGCCGCGGTGGCGCAGGCGACGCGCCGCCATATCAGAGCTGCGGTCGGGCAAGTGCTGATCTACCCCGAACTCGGCGGCGACGAGAGCGCCGGCTCCTACATCGAGCACGCCGAGGCGCCGCTGCTGTCGGTGGCCGACTTAGCCTTCTACCGCGACGTCCGCTCGGCCAAGCGGCAGTCGCCCGACGACCCGACCTTCTCGCCGCTGCGCGACACCGACTTCTCCGGCCTGCCGCCAACGGTGATCGTCACGGCGCAATGCGACCCGCTGTCGTCGGATGGCGAGACCTACCGCGACCGTATTGTGGCTGCCGGTGGCAAGGCCTGGTGGCACGAGGAGCCGAGGCTGGTGCACAGCTTCCTGCGCGCCCGCACCACTGTGCCGGCAGCGGCGGAGGCGTTTGCGCGGATTATTGCGGCGGTTGGTGCGTTGGGTAAGGGCGAGTGGCCGTATTGAGTGGCTGAGGAAGGAAGGCGCCGGCGGTGAGGCGCCAATCTCCCCCCTTGCGGGGGAGATGTCCGGCAGGACAGAGGGGGGTGCTGTCCCGCTGACCTTTCAGCTAATCAGCTAAGTCCAGCCGCGCTCTCAGACCGATTTTAAATGATCTGGGGATCGAAGGTTGGCGATCCTTCACACCCCCCTCTGTCCTGCCGGACATCTCCCCCGCAAGGGGGGAGATTGGCTGTCACGTCACCCTTCACCAATTTTCGAAGGGGAGGCCCGCGCTTGGCACCCTGCGGAACCCCGCACAATCACTGCGGATTCCCGAACACTTCCCGGCGTCACCTCGCTCTATCATTCCCCTCAGGCAATGGCGTCCCGGCGGTCGCGTCCGCCCCCGCGTCTGTCGATCGGCCGGGGCGATTTTTCTGTGCATGCCGTTGTCCCAAAACCGCTGGGCACTTTTGGGCGGCATGCATCAACAACAGGGGAACGACGATGAAATTCATGCTGACCGACCGCAAATTGCACCCGCAAGCCAAGCCCGTCGCCGACGATTTCAGGACCGGCGGCATCAACCGCCGCGAATACCTGGCCCTGATGGCCGGCCTCGGCGTCAGCGCCGCCGGCGCGCTGGCGCTGGGCGGGCTGAGCACCACCCCTGCCCGCGCGGCGGAACCGAAGAAGGGCGGCGTCTTGCGCGTCGCCATGAACGTCAAGGGCTTCAAGGACCCGCGCACCTTCGACGGCGTGGAGATGTCGAATGTCGCCCGCCACTGCAACGAATATCTGGTGCGCTGGAACACCGACTTCTCCTTCGAGCCCTGGCTGCTCGAAAGCTGGGAGGCGAGCGACGACGCAAAAACCCTCACCTTGCATGTGCGCAAGGGCATTTCCTGGTCGAACGGCGACGCCTTCAAGGCCGACGATGTCATCCACAACCTCACCCGCTGGTGCGATGCTTCCGTGCCGGGCAACTCGGTCGCCGCGCGCATGGGCGCGCTGGTCAATGCCGACACCAAGAAGGTCGTCGACGGCGGCATCGAGAAAGTCGACGACTTCACCATCAAGCTCAATCTGCCAAAACCCGACATCTCGCTGATCGCCGGCATGGCCGACTATCCCGCACTGATCATGCATCGCTCCTATGAGGGCGACGGCGACCCGCTGAAGGCGCTTGCCATCACCACCGGCCCCTGCGAGCTGGTCAGCTGTGATGCGGAGACCGGCGCCGAGGTGAAGCGCAAGGAAAAGCCCTGGTGGAAGGGCGAATTCCACCTCGACAGCATCAAATGGGTCGATTACGGCTCCGACCCCAACGCCATGCTGTCGGCCTTCGAATCCGGCGAGATCGACACCGACCACGAAACCGCCTCCGATGCCGTTTCGCAGACCGAGCAGATGGGGCTGATGAATTCCGAGATCGCCACCGGCTCGACCATCGTCGCCCGCTTCAACGTCGCCAACGCGCCCTATGACGACGTCAAGGTGCGCCGCGCCGCCCAGCTCGCCGTCGACAATTCCGCCGTGCTGGCGCTCGGCCTCGGCGGCCGCGGCAAGCCCGCCGACAACCACCATGTCGGCCCCATGCACCCCGAATATGCCGATATCGGCCCGGCCAGGCGCGACGTCGAGCAGTCGAAGAAGCTGCTCGCCGAGGCCGGTAAGGCCGACCACGAATTCGAGCTCATCTCCGTCGATGTCGAATGGCAAAAGAGCACCGGCGACGCCATCGGCGCGCAGATGCGCGAGGCCGGCCTGAAGATCAAACGCACCGTGCTGCCGGCCGCCACCTTCTGGAACGACTGGAGCAAGTACCCCTTCTCCTGCACCGAATGGCTCGGCCGCCCGCTCGGCGTCCAGGTGCTGGCGCTGGCGTATAAATCGGGCGCCGCCTGGAACGAAAGTGCCTATGCCAGCAAGGAGTTCGACGCGCTGCTCGACAAGGCGCTGGCCACACCCGACGCCAAGGCGCGCAAGGAGATCATGGGCAAGATCGAGCAGAATCTGCGCGACTCAGGCATCATCATCCAACCCTACTGGCGCTCGGTCTACCGCACGTACCGCAAGGGCATCGAAGGCTGCGAACAGCACCAGGCGCTGGAGCAGCATTTTGAGAAGGTTTGGATTGAAAGCTGAGCCATCGCCCTTCCTGGGTTCCTCTCCCTCCGGAGTGGGGAGAGGTGGCGCTGCGAAGCAGCGACGGAGTGGGGGACGCCATTCGCAAAGTCAAAACCGGGTCAGGATCGAGAATAGAGGCCCCGGCTAGCGTGCGCGTATCGCAGGTCAGCGCTGCCCCTCATTGCCCTGCCGGGCGTTCGTCGTTCGAAAAGCCAAGCAATTGGCTTTTCGTCCGCTGCGCGGATCACTTCTCAACTCCCCGTATAGTGACGGGGAGAAAGTAGCCGGCCGCATCGCCGGCGCTTTCCTTGCAACGCTGGAGATTGGCGAAAGCGGCGACGACATCGTCCCTCGCCCCGTCTCTATACGGGGAGAGGATGCCGGCAGGCAGGTGAGGGGCAGCGCCAGCGTTGGCCTTCCCTTCCCCCTGCGGAAGAAGGCCAGCAGCGTCAGCGCCCCGTTCACATGCGACGAAAGCAGAAGGCGCGCGCCCGTTCACCTCTCGGTTCTCACCAAAGTCCAGATCCAGCCGACAAAAGTCAGCACCAGGAACGGATAGCCGGCGGCGGGCAGCGGCGCCGAGGTCGGCAGCAAGGGCGTGCCCCGGAGGATCATGCCTGCCGAGACGATGAACAGCCCCGCGGCCACGAGCGCGGTGAGCCGCATCCACACGGCGAAAGTCTTCGGTGCGCTGACCATGACCAGTGCGGCCGCCCACAGCGAGATGCCGCCGACATAGGAGGGCACGCTGGCCTCCAGCCCCGCCGCATTGCCGGCCAGCAGCAGGCCTTCGCCGGCGAGGAAGGTCAGGAATCCGGCAGCGACGCAGTCATTGCCCAGCCGCTGGTATTTCATCGTCAGCAGCGCGGTCGCCACCACCAGTGCCACGCCGTCGATCGTCCACAGCGTTTCGCGCAGTTCGGCGCTGGCCACGAAGGTGCCGGCGAGGCCGAATGCGCCACCGATGGCGAGGCCGATCGCGGCGATGACATCCAGAGGGTTGGAACGCATGTGAAATCTTCCCCAAGCCCTGCGGAGGATACTCCTGGGCGGGGCGATCTCAAAGCCCGGAGGGAAGCGCGAAGCGGAAAACGGCGGAGGTGTCGAGAAGTCCTCGGGCGATCCGGCCTTGTCACGCCCTCGCCAGCGGTCGGAGAGTGGCCGACGCGAATGCCGGTGAGGCAGTTGCCTGAGCCCGCGTCGGCCACTGGCGAACCGAGGTCCGCCGCCCGATTTTTCTAGCGCCGCATTGTGGCACGATCAACTGAGCTAGGCAGTCTGTACGCATTCGTACGATCCCTTCCCTTTTTTGCGAGTGCCGTCCGCTCGTTTGGCGCGGTGATCAGAGACCTATTCACGTCTAAACAAGAGCACTGTCGCAAGCCGTGCAGTTAAAATTGCCGCTATGGCGATACGAGAGGCGAAAGAAAAAGCGAATCCCTATCAATGGGTTACGCGGAATTGTCAGTAACCTTTTGATTCCGTTTGAGTTTTTTACCAAATCAAAATAGTGTCTGTGTTGGCGGGGTACGCCGGAACCCCCTCGGGCGGTATCGTAGATGCCGCAGTCGGACGGACGGTCGCCCACTTTGGATGGTGGCCTACAAGCCCCCGATGGCAACGAGGCCGGGACCCGCCGCTTTCATATCTCGTAGCCGTAAAATCGGAAGATTTTCTTCTGCGCGTCCGTAAGTTTCAGTGTCCAGTTCTTCCACGGCAGAAGCGTGACACCGCACCCCGCGTAGTGGCCGTTGCCACGAGACGCCATGCGATCTCGGAGAGCTTCCGCGTACTCTGTATTCCACTTTTTGGTTCCGGCGTTTGCTGCTTGGTAAAAGGCGCTGGCAACCACGTCTGCAATCTGACAGCCCGCGTTTTTGTTGTGCTCAATAACCTCAATCAAACGATGGTCGATGACCCTGAAATCTGGGACGTTAGCGGTCTGATAAATCCGTCCATTCTCGGATTGTTTCGCCAGTAGGTGTATGTACGTTTCAACGTGTCGATAAGAGTGCCCACCCCGCTTCGAAAACACCAGCTTCACGTGTCTAGGTTCACCTGTCTCGCTGATCGACCGGCGCGCGCACCACTGGCTGACACGTTCAAGCAAGACGCGGATGCAGTAGTTGTAAAAGTAGTTGTGCCTGTGAAGAGTGACCGCTTCGGCTTGGGGATTGCGATACCCCCGCATGTTCTTTTTGTTCGACGCGACGACAAAGAAGCGCAGATTCTCGGCGGCTAGAGCTTGGCAGACGGGTAGCTTTTTGTGTTCGACCAGATTGCGAAAATGCAGGTCGGGGCTTTGCGTCGAAAAGACAGATTTCTTGATTGTCTGTATGAGCGGCACCAAGTCAGGCTCACGGGTGGCGCGCGCCACTGCGCAGCCGACCGTGAACCATTCACTCGCGCCATTCGGATCTATCGGTGCAACAGTTTTGATACCAGGGTCGCCAGCTTCGTCAAAATAGGCAACGAAGTACGGGTCTGGTACACTCCCCTCAGAGGCCATTCGATATGAAGGCGACCAACAAATAGAAGAGTCAAGTTGAGAAGTTTCATGACGCCGCCCGTGAACTGGAAACAGGCCAGTCAGAGGAAACCTTTGACCGCGTATTGAAGAAAGTGGTCAGATCGCCACCGCCCAAGGATGAGAAGGCGAAGGCGACCAAGCGATCTAGTTGGGCCTTGGTCCAGTTATCTTGTCCGGCACCAGAGCTGAAATCGCCAACTGCGCAAATGAGAGCGGGAGATCACCCTTGTTCACCTTGTAATTCAGATAGCTTCGAAATTTTCCACCCTCGATATAAACGCCTTGCAACCATTCCCTAAAGTCGCCCAACGCGGCCAAGGGGTAGCACCAAGATTCCTGCGGATTCGATTTCGCTTGAGGGTGATCCATCGGATATCGATGGGGGTACTTACATCGCCCGCCGTATGCGGCTGACAATTTATTGTCGTCCCAAAAGCGCGACCAGTACGATCCAATCGAACCGTCAACGACGAACTTGTCATCGATCTTTGCCCCGGCCATGATCAATTCGTAGATGATGGTGTGAGCCTCGTTGAGTACATGGAAAAAGCCTCTAGGCGCCGACTGGTAGTTCAGTGCAATCCTGTCGTGCCACTTCTTGAACCTATCACCGCCGCTCGGGTCATACCCGACCCGGCTGTAGATGAGTTCCTGTAGCGCTTTTCCAGCCAAGAGCCGGTAATTGTCGCGAGCGACACCGCGCGGGTTCGCTGCATCGAATGCGTAGTATTCCAACACTGCAAGGCATACTACGTCTGGGTAAGCGTGGATTGGTCTTGCGCCGTCGCTGGTCTCTATGTGAGCGGAAGGCAATTCAATTTGGCGCTTTGCCAGAATGGCTTTTATAGCGGCAACTCGCGGCTTGAGAGGGTCTTCGTTCCATTCAAGACTTATGGTTCGGATGTGAAGATTTTCAATCCCGACAAGTCTAGCAAGGCCTCGCCCTGTCAAAAAGGCGGTGCCATCCTTTAAAACGCCCATTCCAACGCCGTCGACCTCAACCTGCTTGTCAACTTCGAGGTCGAGTTTGCCCTGTTTCGGGTTGAGTTCCTTGCGCCGCGCAAATGCAACCGACGATTCGATTGACCTAAAGTAACACAACCTAAGCGATTCCTAATACGGCTGGCCAAGTGAAACCGCCGTGATACCCGGTTTCCACAGGGCCAATCATTACGGCTGGGCCTTTACAGCCGATCGATCATTGTAGGACGATAATCATAGGCCGGGCGATTCTCGTAAGAGATCGCAATGGCTAGGTCGAAACCCTCAAAGCAATTGTCGCAGGCTGAAATCGAATGCTTTTCTGGTGGCGGCGGCAGCGCTGCACAGGAGCATCGTCAACCGGTGATATCGCCACATTGCGACCACTACCGGGCTACGCGTGTCTTGCTTGAGGTGTTGTTGAACACCGTGCGGGAAGTCACAGGGAAGGAAGTCGCCTTCATTCAATGGAACGGGACAGGGCCATCCAAGGCCCTACCGCTGGGTAACCTATGGCCCGCTTGAACTTGTTGCCGCATTGCGATTGTCGCCGCTGCCCAAGGCAATGAGTAGAGATTGCTTCGGATCTGGGAGAACCTCCTGCACCCGACGACCGTCCAGCGCCTCCGCCTCCCAGAGAGTAACCTCCACCGCGCAGCGTCAGCGTCGCGCTGGCGGGGGGCCCGCTGCCTCCGGCAGCTCCCCCGCTTTCGAAGCCTGCCATCGATCCACCGGATCGATGACTTGGCGCGCTTTGCGCGCCAACCGGCTTCTCAATCCCCCATCTTAAGCGCCTGAATAAACGCCTCCTGCGGGATATCCACCTTCCCGAACTGCCGCATTCGCTTCTTGCCTTCTTTCTGCTTGTCCAGCAGCTTGCGCTTGCGCGAGACGTCGCCGCCGTAGCATTTGGCGGTGACGTCCTTGCGCAGCGCCGAGATGGTTTCGCGGGCGATGACCTTGCCGCCGATGGCGGCCTGGATCGGGATCTTGAACAGATGGTTGGGGATCAGCTCTTTCAGCTTCTCGCACATCTGCCGGCCGCGCTTTTCCGCCGCCGTGCGGTGCACCAGCATGGAAAGCGCATCCACCGGCTCCTCGTTGACCAGGATCGACATCTTGACGAGGTCGCCCTCCTTGTAGTCGGTCAGGTGATAGTCGAAGGAGGCGTAGCCCTTGGAGATCGACTTCAGCCGGTCGTAGAAATCGAACACGACTTCGTTGAGCGGCAGGTCGTAGATCAGCATGGCGCGCTTGCCGACATAGGACAGGTCGGCCTGGATGCCGCGCCGGTCCTGGCAGAGTTTCAAAATGCCGCCGAGATAGTCGTCGGGCGTCAAAATGGTGGCGCGGATCCACGGCTCCTCGATGGCCGAGATTTTCACCACGTCGGGCATGTCGGCCGGGTTGTGCAATTCCTTCATCGAGCCGTCGGTTAGCGCCAGCCGGTAGACGACGCTCGGTGCCGTGGCGATGAGGTCGAGGTTGAACTCGCGCTCCAGCCGTTCCTGGATGATTTCGAGATGAAGCAAGCCAAGGAAGCCGCAGCGATAGCCGAAGCCGAGCGCCGCACTGGTTTCCATTTCAAAGGAGAAGGAGGCATCGTTGAGGCGCAATTTGCCGACCGCGGCGCGTAGATCCTCGAAATCGGCGGCGTCGACCGGAAACAGGCCGCAGAACACCACCGGCTGCGCCGGCTTGAAGCCGGGCAGCGCCTTGGCGGTGGTGCGCTTGTCCTCGGTGATGGTGTCGCCGACGCGGGTGTCGGCCACTTCCTTGATCGAGCCGGTGAAGAAGCCGAACTCGCCGGGGCCGAGCTCGTCGACATTGATGCGGGCCGGCGTGAACACCCCGGTGCGCTCGACCAGGTGTTTTGCGCCGGTGCCCATCATGCGGATGGTCTGGCCCTTTTTCAGCACGCCGTCGATGACGCGCACCAGCACGATGACGCCGAGATAGGCGTCGTACCAGCTGTCGACCAGCATCGCCTTCAAGGGTGCGGTGGCGTCGCCTTCGCGCGGCGGCGGCAATTGGTGGACGATGGCCTCCAAGACATCCGGAATGCCAAGCCCGGTCTTGGCCGAGATCAGCACGGCGGTGGAGGCATCGATGCCGATCACCTCCTCGACCTGCTCGCGGATGCGCTCGGGCTCGGCTGCCGGCAGGTCGACCTTGTTCAGCACCACGACGATCTCGTGGTTGTTGTCGATGGCCTGGTAGACATTGGCCAGCGTCTGCGCTTCGACGCCCTGAGAAGCGTCGACCACCAGCAGCGATCCCTCGCAGGCGGCCAGCGAACGCGACACTTCATAGGCGAAGTCGACATGGCCGGGCGTGTCGATCAAATTGAGGATATAGTCCTCGCCATTGTTGGCGTGGTACTTCAGCCGCACCGTCTGCGCCTTGATGGTGATGCCGCGCTCGCGCTCGATGTCCATCGAGTCCAGCACCTGCTCCTTCATGTCGCGCAGCTCCAGCCCGCCGGTCAGCTGGATCAGCCTGTCGGCAAGCGTGGATTTGCCATGGTCGATATGGGCGACGATGGAGAAATTGCGGATGTGGTCGAGGGGCGTGCTCATGGCGCGCGTTTAGCAGGGGTGGCTTGCCCGAGCAAGCGGCAGGCTGCCGCCGCACATGTGGCGCGGCCCGTTGCCTGGCAAGCCGTACAGGCGCTGCCGGGAAGGCTGAGCAGGCCGCTGCCGGGCAAGCGGTGCGGGCGCTTGTCGCCTTTCCCCCCGGATTCCTCGAAAAATCGATAAATTTTAACCACGCGCGTTAGAGCATAATTTGTGATCGGCATGTTAGCGGGGGGAAATATCTGATGTAAGGACGAAGGCATGCGGGGGCTTGCAGGCAGTTTTATCGAGTCGCGGAGCGGCTCGTTCGCACCGATACTTGTTCTCGCCATGATTCCGCTGATCACCGCGATCGGCTTTTCGGTCGACTACACCTCCGCTGTCCAGACCAGGTCGACCGAGCAGGCGGCGCTCGACGCTGCGATCCTGTCCATCACCACGATGGATACGGCCTCGACGAAGCCGCAGCGCCAGGTGGTGCTCCAGGATACCTACCGAGAAAACGGCGGACAGGGCGCCGCGACCCTGAACAGCTTCGACGTCAGCGCCAACGGCACCGCCACCGCGCAGGCTTCGGCGAGTTTCGCCATGAAGACCGTGTTCATGCAGATCGCCAGGATACCCACTGTGGCGATCGGCGTGACGTCGGCGGTGAACAAGGCGCCGGCTTTGGTGGAGGCGACCTTCAAGGTCAGCGGGGTGTCGGGTTACTGGAACAAGACAATGACGCTCTACGGCACGCAATTCGGTGCGACGCAGGGCAAGCCGATGATGACGATCGATTACAAATACGGCGGCGGCACGGATCCCAAAGGTTACGGCACCACCACCGTCAGCAAGATCGACAGTCTGGGCGTCGCCACAGTGGCCCAGACGCAGGTTTGCAAGGTCGGCAAAAAGGCGCCTGACGGGGTGACGCTCAACACCGACCAGTTTGGCACGAAATATTACTGTGTCGACACGATGGCTGCTGGCAGCACCTCTGGTGCGTCAATCGACGTCAGCCAGATGGCCAGCCTCTATCTGCAGATGAACGTGCCATCGGGCAACCCGAAAGACCTCTATTCGAACGATCCGGCCACGTCCAACCGGCTCTACAGCTCGACAAGCAAGGACATCCCCCTGGCCGAAATGGCGACCGGCAAGATCGTTGACATCTTTGGCCTCGTGCCTTGTGGCTCGACAGGCTACCAGGCCTGGGAAGACGGCGGCAACTCGGTTCCGGCGCCTGTCGGCAACGCCGACTTTTTCTACAACGTGACCGGCAAGTGCGACTTCAACAAGCGGCCGAACAACACGCGGCTGACACAGTAGAAGCTGCCCCAGGCTAAACGCCCTATGGGCTTGTGAGGCTTGGCGATCCTTCACACCCCCCTCTGTCCTGCCGGACATCTCCCCCGCAAGGGGGGAGATTGGCAGCTTCGTCGGCCGCGCTCCTGTTGCGAAGCTAGTGATAGACGAAAGCCGTGATGAGGGTCGATCTCCCTCCTTGCGGGGGAGATGGCCGGCAGGCCAGAGGGGGGTGCTGTCCCTCCGGCTTTCCCTGCGATCTCCCGAACCTTCATCACAAACCAGTGAGCGCTGTAACGAAGCAGCAAGCGGCGGCGAAGTGGGGGTATCAGCGGTGCTTCCAGGCGCCGTCGCCCACGGAGCAAGCCGATGTCCCGCAAGTTCGTCACAGTGTCCAGCCTCTCAGCGCTCGCGCTGGCGGCGTCGCTCGGTGCGGCCGCGGCCCAGCCGCTCACCGTGGTCGAGCTGTTCACCAGCCAGGGCTGCTCGTCCTGCCCGCCGGCCAATGCCAATCTGATCAAGGTCAAGGACCAGCCCGGCGTGCTGGCGCTGTCGTTCAACGTCACCTACTGGGACTATCTCGGCTGGAAGGATATTTTCGGAAAACAGGAATTCACCCGGCGCCAGGTCAGTTACGAGCCGGCGCTCGGCCATGACGGGCCGTTTACGCCGCAAGTGGTGGTCAACGGCCATGCCGATGTCGTCGGCGCCGCACCCGGCGAGATCGAAAAGCTGATCTCGGCGAGCGGCCGGACGGGCGGCCCGGCATTGTCGCTCGATGGCGGCAAGATCAGCATCGGCGCCGGCGCCGCACCTGGCGGCCACGCCGATGTCTGGCTGGTGCGCTATGCCAAGGGCGTCGTCGAGGTGCCGGTGGCGCGCGGCGAAAACACCGGCCGCACCTTGCCGCACGCCAATGTCGTGCATGCGCTCAATAACCTCGGCAGCTGGACCGGCGCGGCCACGACGTATCCGCTGCCCGCCGCATCCGGCGGCCTGAGCACCGCCGTGCTCGTGCAGTCGCCCGGTGGCGGACCGATCCTGGCTGCCGCGACCGACTAGATCGCGCTTCGGCAAGAGATTGCGCAACGCCGCATGGAGCGGCGCCGCATAGCACGGCCGCCAAGAGGGCGCGCCTTCAACGACCCAACCCCAAGGAGACCATCATGACCATTTCCCGCCTGACGCTGCCGGCGCTCGCTCTCGCTTTGTGCTCGACGGCGCTGTTTGCCGGCGGCATCGCCCGTGCCGACGACGCGACCAACGCGATGAAGCCGGCTGCAAATGCCATGAAACCGGCCGCGGATGCGATGAAGCCTGCAACCGATGCGATGAAGCCGGCCGACCCGATGGCCACCAATTCCATGAAGCCGGGAACCGACGCCATGAAGCCGGCAACGGATGCGATGGCTCCGGCCAAGTAAAGGTGGTGCTGTTTCCGGCTTCGGTCCCGCGGGTCCGAAGCCGGATGCACGTGAAAGTGAGGCTTCGGCCGCAACTCGCCCGTCGCATGATCGTATATTATCCAATAGACTCCACATGATGGACGTCACAGGAGCTCAGCCATGACCGACATTCAAAAACCAGTCACCAGACAATCGTCGAACGTCTTCCGCAGCGCGCTCGCCGCCCTGGCACTTGCCGCAGCGGGCGCCGCCTTCTGGCTGACGCCGGCGGTTTCGGCCGAGGACGCGGTGAAGATCCCGCCGCCGGCAATCGACGAGAAGGCGGCCACCGGCACTGAAAAGGCAATCTTCGCCGGCGGCTGCTTCTGGGGCGTGCAGGGCGTCTTCCAGCACGTCAAGGGCGTCACTAAGGCCGTCTCCGGCTACACCGGCGGCGACAAGGACACCGCCGTCTACGAGACGGTCGGCTCAGGCCGCACCGGGCATGCCGAATCCGTCGAGATCACCTACGATCCATCGAAAATCACCTATGGCCAGCTGCTGCAGGTGTATTTTTCGGTCGCCCACAACCCGACCCAGCTGAATTTCCAGGGTCCGGACTCCGGCACGCAATACCGCTCGACGATCTTCGCCGAAAACGATGCACAGAGGAAGATCGCGCAAAGCTACATCGCCCAGCTCGACCAGGCCAAGGTGTTCCCGGAGCCGATCGTCACCACGCTGGAAACCGGCAAGACCTTCTATCCGGCCGAGAATTACCATCAGGATTTCCTGACGCTGAATCCGACCTATCCCTACATCGTCTACAACGACCTGCCCAAGGTGGCGAACTTGAAGGCACTGTTCCCGACGCTCTACAGCGAAAAGCCCGTGCTGGTGCTGTCGGCGAGCAATTGAGATAGCGCTGGTTGGCGTGTGGGAGGTGCGAAGGGCGGCGATGCCCTCCTTCCCTTCGTCATCCTAGGGCGGAGCAAGGAGCGTAGCGACGCAGCGCAGACCCTAGGATCCATGCCGTGACATTGGTCGTAGAATGCGGCGGATCAGGATAGCTGCCCGGTAGATCGCCAGCTATCCTTACGCGATGACCGGCTACGTTTACATGACCGCGAGCCAAAAGCGTGGCACGATCTACATCGGTGTCACCAATGACCTCGGCCGCCGCATGCCGGAACACAAATCCGGCCAAGGCGCAGGGTTCACCAGCCGCTACGGCGTGCAGCGGCTGGTCTGGTATGAGGAATTTTTCGACATCACTGATGCCATCCAGCGCGAGAAATCACTGAAGCGCTGGCCTCGCCAATGGAAGATCGACCTGATCGAAAAAGCGAATCCGGAGTGGTTCAAGCTTTTTCGCGGGACGGGGTGGTAGGCGCACCGTTTCTTGCACCGTCGGATCACTGCACCACCGTTACGGCATGGATCCTAGGGTCTGCGCTGCGTCGCTTCGCTCCTTGCTCCGCCCTAGGATGACAAAGGCACGGTAGCCGCTGCCACCTTCACCCCCACCTGACCCGCTCAATCGTACGTCAGATCCGTCGCCTTGCCGCCGAACACCCGGTAGGCATAGAACGAATAGAAGATGATGACCGGCAGCACGACCACGGTGCCGGCCAGAATGATGGCCAGGCTCTCCGGCGCGGAAGCCGCCTGCCAGATGGTCAGGCGATCCGGCACCACGAACGGGTAGAACGACCAGGCGAGGCCGGCAAAGCCGAGCGTGAAGATGGCGGCCAGCGTCAGGAACGGCATCAACGAATGGCGGTCGTCGGGCTTCGGCAGATGGAAGGTCTGCCGCCACAGCCACAGGAACAAAAGCGCCGACAGGATCGGCAGCGGCGACAGATAAAGCATTTCCGGCCAGACGAACCATTTGTCGAAGATACGCGGGCTGGCGAAGGGCGTCGCCAGCGACACCGCCGCCATGCCGAGCGCGGTCAGCACCAGCGCGGTGCGCAGCCAGCGCACGGCCTTCTTCTGCAACTCGCCTTCAGTCTTGTAGATCACCCAGGCGGCGCCCATCGCCGCATAGGCCGCGGCAAGGCAGAACGCCACCAGCACGCCGAACGCCACGCCGCCGAGGCCGACATCGAGGCCCAGCACATAGACGCCCAGCATATAGCCCTGCGCCAGCGATGCGATGAGCGAACCCAGGAAAAAAATTCGGTTCCAGCGATGCTTGCGGCCAGCTGGCACCTTGGCGCGGAAATCGAAGGCGACGCCGCGCAGGATCAGCCCGAGCAAAAGCACGAAGACCGGAATGTAGAGCGCCGTCAGGATGACGCCATGCGCCATCGGGAAAGCGACCAGCAGCAGGCCGACGGCCAGCACCAGCCAGGTTTCGTTGGCGTCCCAGAACGGGCCGATCGCGGCAATCATCGTATCCTGTTCGGCGTCTTCAGCGGCGGCGAACAGGATGCCGATGCCGAGATCGAAACCGTCGAGGATGACGTAGATCAGGATGGCGAGGCCCATCAGGCCGGCGAAGATCAAGGGGAGCGCGGTTGGCCAGTCGAAGCTCATTTTCTTCTCCTACTCGCCAGCCGCCGGCTGCGACATGGCGGCGTTCATGACGCCCGGCAGCGGCGATGAATCGCCGTCCTTCGCCGCCTTCAGCGCCAGGTGCACCAGCACGCCGAGATAGGCGATCAGCAACAGCACATAGAGAACGAGGTATATGGCGAGCGTCAGCGCGACATGGCTGCCGGCCACCGGGCCGACCGCGTCGGCAGTTTTCAGCACGCCGGTCACCAGCCAGGGCTGGCGGCCGATTTCGGTGGTGTACCAGCCGGCCAGCGTCGCCAGCCAGCCCGACAGCGCCATCGGCACCATCAGCATGGCCACCGGCTTCGGCAGGCTGTGCCGACGCTTGAGGAAGAAGGCCGCCGACCATGAGACGAGCAGCATCAATATGCCCGTGCCGACCATGATACGGAAACCCCAGAACACCGGAAAGACCGGCGGATGATTGCCGGCATAGTCGTTCAACCCCGGCACCACGCCGCTGGTCGAGTGCCGCAGCACCAGGCTGGCGCCATCGGGAATGGCGATCTCGAATTTGTTCTCCCTGGCTGCCTCGTCGGGCAGCGCGAAGAGCACCAGCGGCACGTTGGGGCCGGTGTTCCAGTTGGCCTCCATGGCGGCGATCTTCTGCGGCTGATGCTCCAGCGTGTTCAGCCCATGCTGGTCGCCGGCGAAGATCTGGATCGGGATCAGGGTCGCCGCCGTGAAGACGCCGGTGCGCAGCGCCTTCCACATCGATTCCGAGCGGTCGCCGGTGAGATAGCGCAGCGCCGACAGGCCAGCGATCAGGAACGACACCGTCAGCCCCGACGCCAGCAGCATGTGGGTCAGCCTGTAAGGCATTGACGGGTTGAAGATGATTGCCCACCAGTCGACCGCATGCGCCACGCCGTCGCGCATCTCGAAGCCGGCCGGCGTCTGCATCCAGGAATTGAGCGCGATGATCCAGAATGCCGAGACGGTGGTGCCGCCGGCGACCAGCACCGTCGCCAGCGTGTGGATGCGGTTGGAGACGCGGCGGAAGCCGAACAGCATGATGCCGAGGAAGGCCGCTTCGAGGAAGAAGGCGGTGAGGATTTCGTAGGCCAGCAGCGGCCCGGCGATGTTGCCGACCTTTTCCATGTAGCCCGGCCAGTTGGTGCCGAACTGGAAGCTCATGGTGACGCCCGAAACCACGCCCATGGCAAAGGACAGCGCGAAAACCTTCACCCAGGTGAAATAGGCGCGCATCCAAGCGGAATCGTTGGTCGCGTTGTAGCGCAGCTTGAAGAACAGCAGCACCCAACCCAGCGCAATGGTGATCGTCGGAAATAGAATATGGAATGAAATATTCGTGCCGAACTGGATACGCGAAAGTATGAGCGGGTCCATGATGGGCTCCGGCTGCTGCAAATACTCGCGAAGGATAGGCCCGAAGCGAGTTCACGTCAAAGCGGCGTCCTGCCGCGAGGCTGAACGCCACAGGACAATTTTGCCGGTTGCGTGCCGCGCAACTCCGGGCCTGTGCGCCGCACCTGCAACGGCCGGCCGGCACGATTGTCGAGAACTGTCAGCAGGGCATTGACTTGCGGTTGCAAGCACCGACATTCGTCCTATATCAGGGGACCTCTTTCAAGCAGCCGTTTTCATCCATGCCTTCCATCCTGTCCATTTCCGGGGTCTCCAAGACCTACGCAACCGGTTTCACCGCGCTCAAGGAAGTCAATCTCGACATTCAGCGCGGCGAGATCTTCGCGCTGCTTGGACCCAATGGCGCCGGCAAGACGACGCTGATCTCGATCGTCTGCGGCATCGTCAACCGTTCGTCGGGCACGGTCACCGTCGACGGCCACGACATCAACAAGGATTATCGCGCCGCGCGCGGTCTGATCGGGCTGGTGCCGCAGGAACTGACCATCGACGCCTTCGAGAGCGTCTGGGCGACGGTCAATTACAGCCGTGGCCTGTTCGGCAAGCCGGCCAACCCCGGCTTTGTCGAGAAGGTGCTGCGCGACCTGTCGCTGTGGGACAAGAAGGACGCCAAGGCGATCACCTTGTCGGGCGGCATGAAGCGCCGGCTGATGATCGCCAAGGCGCTGTCGCATGAGCCGCGCATCCTATTCCTCGACGAGCCGACCGCCGGCGTCGACGTCGAGCTGCGCCAGGACATGTGGGCGATGGTGCGCCGGCTGCGCGAGGACGGCGTCACCATCATCCTCACCACGCACTATATCGAGGAAGCCGAGGCGATGGCCGACCGCGTCGGCGTCATCAATCGCGGCGAGATCATCCTGGTCGAGAACAAGGCCGAACTGATGCGCAAGCTCGGCCGCAAGCGGCTGGTGCTGGAACTGCGCAATCCGCTGACGGCCGTTCCCGAGGCGCTCTCGCGCTATGCGCTGGAATTGTCGCCGGATGGCGGGCAGCTGACCTACACCTATGACAATCAGGCCGAGAGGCCCGGCGTCGCCTCGTTGATGCGCGATCTCGAGGCCGGCGGCATCCAGTTCCGCGATATCGACACGCAAAACTCTTCGCTCGAGGAGATCTTCGTCAATCTGGTGAGGAGGGAGCCATGAACCTGCGCGCCGCCATGAACCTTCGCGCAGTATGGGCGATCTACCGGATGGAAATGGCCCGTGCTTTCCGCACCGTGCTGCAGAGCATCGTCTCGCCGGTCATCTCGACGTCGCTGTATTTCGTCGTCTTCGGCTCGGCCATCGGCTCGCGCATCACCGAGATCGACGGCATCAGCTACGGTGCCTTCATCGTGCCGGGTCTGATCATGCTGTCGCTGTTGACGCAGTCGATCTCCAACGCCTCCTTTGCCATCTATTTCCCGAAATTCGTCGGCTCGATCTACGAGCTTCTGTCGGCGCCGGTCTCCTATCTGGAGATCGTCATCGCCTATGTCGGCGGCGCCGCGACCAAGTCGATCATCCTCGGCCTGATCATCCTGGCCACCGCCTCGCTGTTCGTACCGCTGACCATCCTGCATCCGTTCTGGATGCTCGCCTTCCTGGTGCTGACGGCGGTGACCTTTAGCCTGTTCGGCTTCATCATCGGCATCTGGGCGAAGAGTTTCGAGCAGCTGCAGCTGGTGCCGCTGTTGATCATCACGCCGCTGACCTTCCTCGGCGGCAGCTTCTATTCGATCAACATGCTGCCCGAGATCTGGCGCACGGTGACGCTGTTCAATCCGGTCGTCTATTTGATCAGCGGCTTCCGCTGGAGCTTCTACGGCAAGTCCGACGTTTCGGTCGGCGTCAGCCTCGGCATGACGGTCGTCTTCCTGCTGGTCTGCATAAGCATCGTCGCCTGGATCTTCAGGACCGGTTATCGGCTGAGGAATTGAGCGGCGAAAGTACAGGTCTGTTGAGATTCAGGTCAGGCCGAGACGAAAATGGTGGATTCCGAGAACCGGAGCGGAGCGTACTTTTCGTACGTGAGCACCGGAAGCGCAGGAAGCCGCCATTTGCAGGCCGGCATCACCTGAATATCAGCAGACCTAGATCGCCTTGACCAGCCGCAGCAGCCCCAGCATCTCGACATACGTTCCCTTGCGGAAGGCGATATAGACCGGCTCTTCGACGCCGTGGAAGCGGCGCTTGAAGGCCGCCTGGCCCTGCAGGTTGAACCTGCGGCGGTTGACCCAGGGCGAAGAATAGGCGCGCTGGAAGGCATTGCGCCAGAAATCGCTTTCGGCAAATCCGCTCGGACCCACATCGACGAGCGGCGACAGGCCGAGCGTGACCACCGAGATGCCCTCTTCGCGAAAACGGTCGACGGCGAATTTGGTCAGGCCGACCTCGGCATGCGGTGAAGCGTCGAGATGCTTGCGCTTGAAGGCGGTGGTGTAGCCGATGACCTTGCCGTCGGCAAACAACGGGTCGAAGTCGAGCAAAGCGACCAGTTCGCCATCGGGACCGTGCAGGACGAAACGGCGCATGTCGGTGCCGAGATGGTCGGCGAAATGGCGGTTGAGAAAGCCCATCTCCCAGCGCTTGACGATGCGGTCGCCGCGCCAGTTTTCCGAAAGCCGGGCGATCTCGTCGAGGTAGATGGTGCGCTTGTCCTCTTCGAACGAAAAGCCTTTCTTCAGCAGCCAGCGCTCGGAGTAGCGCACGGTCTCGTTGCGCTTCCCGGAAAAATCATGCTCGGGCAGGGCGAGGCGGGTGTCGATGCCGAGGCGATTGACCTTGTAGCCAAGGCCGGCCAGCACGCGTGCGGTGTCCTCGCCCACCTGCACGAACCATGGGCTGCCGGCGGTCTCGACGAAGCGCTTGATGTAATCGGCCCGACGCGCCGGAGCCGCCACCGGGTCGCCGAGCGCGAAATGGTGCTTCATCTTGGTACCGAAGGCGATGTAGCCGTCGGCGTCGCCGAAATAGGAAAGCTTGCCTTGCACGGCGGTGGAATAGGCGAGCGAGAAGTCGCCATAGCGGCGCACCAGTGCCAGGCGTTCGACATGGGTCAGCGCCTGCCGCTCGACCTCGGGCGCGGCAGCCTCAAGGATCTTGTCGAAATGGAACCGCAAGGAGGGCATGGTCGAGATTCCGCGTGCCGCCTACAGCGCCGGCCGTCCAGGACGCGCCAAGGTGCTGTAACACTTTGATTCTGCGCATGACTCGAAAATCGGACTCGATTTCGGACATGCGCGTGGGGGATAACCGAGACCCGCCAGCCACCCAAGGCCTCGAATCAATCACATTGCCGCGACCTGATTACCGTTGATATCGCGCATATGCCATATAGAGCGCAACCGCGGCCCGGCGTGTGGCTCTAAATCGCATCGCTCGAAATTCGGCCGCGGTTTGCTGCAGGGATCCTGCGCGCGATCAAACGGTTACAGCGTCCTGCGAGCCTTGCGGCGGGACGTCCAATGGGATTCGAGTGAATGACGGATACGACAATCAGATCGGTTGCGGATCTGCCGGCCATGGTCGAGCCGGCAATCGTCGTCGGCGCCGGTGCTGCTGGGCTGGCCGCCGCGCATGCCTTGATGAACGCCGGCGTGCCGACGGCGATCCTGGAAAAGGAAAGCCGGCTGGCCGAGCCCTGGCACCGGCGCCACCAGCAATTGCATCTCAACACCCATCGCGATCTTTCTTCGCTGCCTGGTCTCGCCTTTCCCCCTGGCACGCCCGCCTTTCCGCAAAGGATGGTCGTCATCCGCCACATGAACGATTTCCAGAAGGAGAACCGGCTGCCGGTGCAGTTTGGCGTCGCGGTCGAAGAGATCACCTTCAAGGGCGATCACTGGGCATTGCGCACCAGCGCCGGACTGCGCTTCGCCCGCAATGTCGTCATCGCCACCGGCCGCGACAGGCAGCCATTCACCCCCGAATGGAAAGGCATGAAGGATTTCGTCGGGCGCATCATCCATTCGGCGGATTTCGGTGACGCGCAAGCCTATGCGGGCCAAAGAGTGCTGGTCGTCGGCGCCGGCAATTCGGGTTTCGACGCGCTCAATCATCTGGCCGGCATAGACACGGCCGCCATCTGGCTGTCGGCCCGCAGCGGCCCCGCTTTGCTGCCCAAGCGGATTGCCAAGATCGCCGTGCATAGGCTTTCGCCGCTCATGGCGCGCCTGCCTTTGCGGATCGCCGATGCCGTGATGGCGGCAACGCAGCGGCTGGTTTTCGGCGACCTGACCAAATTCGGCCTGCCGCCCGCGCCTGCGGGCGGCGCCAGCCGCCTGACCTCGGACTATACCGCGATCGCCGCCGATGACGGCGCCGTCGGCGCCATCAAGGCCGGCAAGATCACCGTCGTGCCGGGCATACGGGAATTCACCCGCGATGGCGTGATCCTGGCCAATGGCAGCCTGATCTATCCCGACATCGTCATTGCCGCGACAGGCTACCGCACCGGGCTGGAGCCCATGGTCGGCAAGCTCGGCGTGCTCGACGCCAAGGGCGTTCCGCTCTTCAACGGTGGCCAAGCCGATCCAAAATTGCCCGGTCTGTGGTTCACCGGCATGCGGCCAAGCATTCGCGGCTGCTTCGCCAATGCCGGCATCCTGGCCAAGGCGATCGCCAAACGAATTGCAAGGTCGGCCCCGCACCAATCCAGCGCATCACGCTGATTTCGGTTCCAGCCGCCGGAAACCGACGGCTTCCATCAGCATGTCTTCTTCCACCATGCCGGCATTGTGCAGGGCGAGCAGGTTAAGCGCGATTTCCCGCGCGTCGGCGGAATCGGGATGTGCCTCGCGCCGCCGGCAGGCCTCGTCGAACACGCGCTGCAGCTTGGCGATATCGGCTGGCTTGAGCAAGCCACGGTCATAGACAGACTTCGACATGGCGATCTCCTGATAAAGACCTAGAGCGCCACGTTTAAATTGCCAATCTTTCCCGAGGCTTGACCGACTTCCCCCGTCGCCTCGTCATCCTGGGGCGGAGCAAGGAGCGAAGCGACGCGGCGCAGACCTCTGGAGCTGCTCCGCAGCCCAAGGGATACATGCCGCGGCTTCAAGGCGCAGCAGCGGCGCAAATTCTGCTCCGCTGCTGCCCATGCGAGTGGGCAATCAGACCGCGATCTTGCCGCCGCCCTGTCTGGTGATGGCGACCACCGACGGCCGCACCGGCATGTCGGGCTTGAAGTCGGGCCAGCGCGTCGACAGGTCCTCATAGTAAGAGGGGCGCCCGAACGCTTCCCAGTCCTCTCCGCCGTCGCCCGGGTGCTGGACGGCGACGAAGGCGGTCTGGTCGTCGGGCGCAAACAGCGGACCGCACATCTCGGCGCCGATCGGCACGCGGAAGAACAGTTTCGAGGTCGCCCGCGCCGCCCCCTCGGTGTCCACTGCCCACAGGCCATCGGTGCGGCCGGTGGCCTTCGGCCCCTGTCCGTCGGTTGCGACCCAGAGACGCCCGGCCGAATCGACCGCGCAATTGTCGGGCATGCCGAACCAGCCATTGGCCGTCGTTGCTGTCGAGAAGGTGGCGCCGACATCGGCAACCGCCGGATCGCCGCATTTCAGCAGCACTTCCCACTTGCCCTTGGCGGCGGTGAAATCACCGCCGTCCTCGGCGATCTCGATGATGTGACCGAAGGCGTTTTCGGCGCGCGGGTTGGCGGCGTCGACCTGGTCGGCCTTGCGCTTCGAATTGTTGGTCAGCATGACATAGACCTTGCCGTTGACGCCATTGGGCTGGATGTCTTCAGGGCGGTCCATCTTGGTGGCGCCGAGCAGGTCGGCGGCGCGGCGCGTCTCGATCAGCACGTCGGCCTGGCTGGCAAAACCGTTTTCAGCCGTCAGCGGCCCCTGGCCGAAGACGATCGGCAGCCATTCGACCGTGCCGTCTTCGGCGAACTTGGCGACATGCAGCGTGCCATCGTCGAGCAGGTCCTTGTTGGCGGCACGATCGTTCGGATTGAACGCGGCCCTGGTCACGAACTTGTAGACATAGTCGAAGCGCTCGTCGTCACCGAGATAGAAGACGACGCGGCCGTCCTTGGCGACGATCGATTCGGCGCCCTCATGCTTGAAGCGGCCCATGGCGGTGCGCTTCCTCGGCGTCGAGGTCGGGTCGTTGACATCGACCTCGACGATCCAGCCGAAGCGGTTGGCTTCGTTGGGTTCCTTGGCGAGGTCGAAACGCTCGTAATGCGCCGCCCATTCATAGGCGCCTTCGGGAATGCCGAGACGCTTGTAGTTCGCGGCTTCCTTGTGGCCTTCCGGCAGCTCGCCGGAAAAATAGCCATGGATGTTCTCCTCGGCCATCACATAGGTGCCCCAGGGCGTGACGCCGCCGGCGCAATTGTTGAACGTGCCGAACACCTTGGTGCCGGACGGATCGGCATTGGTCTTGACGCGGTCATGGCCGGCAACCGGGCCGGACAGCGCCATTTCGGTGTTGGAGGTGATGCGGCGGTTGAGCTTGCCGTCGCGCACCACCTGCCATTTGCCACCGTCCTTGCGGATCTCGACGATGGTGCCGCCATGGGCGGCCATCTCGACATCGACCTGCTCCTTCGAGAGGGGTGCGATTTCTGCCGACTTCTTGCCGTCCTTTTCGACGATCTTCACGATGCCCGGGAACATCAGATGCGGATTGGTGTATTCGTGGTTGACCACCAGCAGGCCATGTTCGGCCGAGCCGTCGATCGGGATGTAGCCGACATAGTCATTGTTGTAGCCGAACTGTTTCGCCTGGGCCTCGGCCGACTGTTTCATGGGGTCGAAGTCGGGCGAATCGGCAAACAACGGATCGCCCCAGCGCAGCAGGACATCGGCATCGTAACCCGACGCGACATGGTGCTTGTCGTCGATGCCGGCCTCGAGTTCGTCGAACGCGAAGGCAGAGCCTTCCGCTGCCCTGGCCTCGTCGGCGCTGATCAGCGCCAGCGGGCTGACGGTGGCGGCGATGGCCGAGACGGCCAGCGAGCCCTTGAGGAAGCCGCGGCGCGAGAACCGCGCGGCGATGATCTCGCCCATGGTGCGGTTGTCGGAGGCGTTGATGGCCGGACCGTCGTTTTCCTCAAGCAGGCTGGTGCGGAATCGGGTGTCGGGGGAGCGAAGGTCAGTCATCGTGGCTTGCCTCTGGCTGTCGGGTTGGCTGGAGCGTGGGGTACCTGTTTGACCCCCCTTATAATCGCCGGGTCACATTTTCGTGACATCGGGAGGCCTTTCAGAGGCGACAGGCACTACGCGCAGCGCTGGCTCAGCATTCCCGAAGGCCGTGAACTGCTCCGGAATCGTCTTTTCGAGATGAAGGAGACCTTCGGCGGCATGTTTCGCCGCGCATCCATGGCGTCAGTCGTTGCAAACGGATCAACGGACAAAGCCGGCTCGACAAGTCACCTCCGCCGCCCCCGGCGGAGGTGACTTGATGTTCGGCGTCTGCCGTCGTCAGGCGTCGGGAAAGCGAGTCTCCCGTTTAGCGATGGCGGCGCCGTTCATGCAAAGCTAATGTAGCATAGGCTTGGGACTTTAGTCCAATCTTGCGCTTGCAAAGGTCCTAGTTGACAACCGCAACGGTCGGAGGTCGCTTCCGGGCGCCGCGTCTTTCGGCAATGTTGTTGCACTGCAACGTTGGGGTGGGGCGCGCCGGGCTCAGTCGTCGGAGATCAAAATGCACAGATCGGTCACGACCCGTTGTTGCCGGCTGGCGCTCAAATCGGCAGCGGCGCTGGCGTTGACGATTGCTCCCTACCAAATTGTCCTGGACGGCTCCGTTTCCGGCATCCAGACCGCCAGCGCATACGCCGGCAAAGGTGGCGGCGGCAACGGCGGCAATTCCGGCGGAGGCAATAGCGGGAACAGCGGCAATAGCGGCAACGGCAATGGGAATGGCAACAGCGGCAAATCAGGATCCAATCAGGGTAAGAGCGGGAGCCATGTCAATGCAAAGACCGGTGACAAGGTCGACGTGACCGGCAACAAGATCACGGTCCGGCACCCCGACGGCATAACGGAAAAGCTCGAGAACGGTCGTTTCAGCATGAAGGACGCGCTCGGTCGCACGATCATCGACCGCCAGGCTACCCCGGCCGATGCCAATCGTCTCAAGGCCTTGTGAAGCTGGCCAACAGGCAACGGTCAGCTTTGCACGTCACCTCCGCCGCCCCCCGGCGGAGGTGACCTCGTTTTTGGCCAGCGTCCCGGTTTTCGGCACCGCAATGGCTGCAGTCCCGAGGCGCGACGTGCTTTTGCGCAATCCGGGACGGGAAGCCGCTGCGCATTTCTCCGTACCTGGCCTGGAGCAATTCTAGGAAAAAGTGTGAAGCGGTTTTCCGTCTAGAATCGCGTCAAAACAAAGAATTAGAGCAGCTCGCCGTTTCCGTGAAACGGTGAAGTGCTCTAAGAAGGCCTGTCGCGGTCGCGCAACTCACGCATCATCAAGGCCGCTTCGGTGCGGTTTCGCACATTGAGCTTCGACAGCACCCCGGTCATGTGATGCTTGACGGTCTTCTCCTGCAGCTCAAGCCGCAAGGCGACTTCCTTGTTGCTCAGCCCCTCCGCCACCAGCCGCAGGATTTCCGTCTGCCGATCGGTGAGCTGCCGCAGCCGTTCCGCAATGCCGTCGGTCGGCTGCTGGGACTGGAGATCCGAAAGCAGCCGGGCCGACAGCGTCGGCGACAGATAGCTTTCGCCGGCTGCAACATTGCGCAGGATGTCGGCGAGCCCGCGCGACCCGACGCCTTTGAGGACATAGCCATTCACCCCTGCGTTCAGCGCCTTTGTCACATCGGCATTGGCCTCCGAAACGGTCAGCATGACGATCTTCTGGGCGGGATGGCTGGCGAGGATGCTTGCGACCGCGGTCAGCCCGCCGCCAGGCATGGAGATATCGAGCAGCAAGATGTCGGGCCGCACCGTCGTGGCGAGGCGTTCGGCATCCTGCGCCGTGGCGCCCTCGCCAACCATCTCGAAGCCCCCGATCTCCGACAGGCTGCGCGTCACACCTTCGCGAAAGAGGGGATGATCGTCGACAATGGCGATGCGGATGGTACCAGTCATGCTTGCTCCTCGACCGACAGACGGATCACCAAACGCGTACCTTGCGGCCCGGTCAAGGTTTCGAACTGTCCGCCAATGCTTTCGACCCGCTCCCTGAGGCCGGCGAGGCCGAGACCCTCGACCCGTGCCGCCGGATCGAAACCCGGCCCGCCGTCCGACACTTCGACAAAAAGCCTGCCACCTTTCATCCCGGCGCTCACTGCCTGATCCTTGCCTAGCCCGTGGCGATAGGCGTTGTTCAGCCCTTCCTGAACGAAACGATAGATGCTGATCTTCTCGGAAGCGCCGGGTTCCGGCAACTGTCCGGCCAGCGTCAGCGTCACCGACGTTCCCGTCCTCTGCTCGTGTTCCTTGACGGCCAGCCGCAGAATGTCGTTTGCGGCAGCCGTCTCGATCTGCGGAAGGACAAGGCCGGTGCAGATGCCGCGTATTTCACGCATCGCATCCTCCAGTGTCTTGCGGATCATCGCGACCTCGGTCGAACGGCTTACGCCCGAATGGCCATCGCTGGAAAATATCGGACTATCCATGCGCAGCGCCGCCAGGGCCACGAGTTGGGCCGGGCCGTCATGGAGGTCGGCGCCGATGCGGCGCAGATATCTTTCGTTGAGCGCGGTGGCGCGGCGAGAGGCCCGTTGCACGCGCAGTCGCAAGGCACTGTTTTGCGCCACCAGACCCTGCAGCTCCGACACCTGGCGGCGCAGCGCCCCACGCTGGTCGTCGATGGTGCGGCTGCCGCGCAGGACGATGCCCGACAGGAGCAGGAATGCCGCCAGGGTCGCGCCGGCCACGATCAGCCAGCTCGACCACAGGGCGGACGCCAGGGTGGCCTGGAAATCGTCGGCGATCTCATAGAACTCGGTGACCGCCACCACCTCGCCCGACCAGGGCTCGCGCACGGGATTGTAGATCTCCAGCAAGGGCAAGCGGGTAGCCTTCTCCTCGCGTTCATCATCATCGAATGTATTGAATTCAGCGACGACGTTGCCTTCGAAGGCGGAACGCAGATTGTCGCTCGGACCGAAGCGGCGGCCGATCAGGGCCGTCTCCTTGGCGTAGAGAACCGTCCCGTCGCGGCGCCAGAGTACGAACGATTCGAGGCGCTTACCAAGCGCGCCCTGGCCAAGCGTCTCGTCCAGCGCCTGCTTGACGGACTCGCTGAGCTCCTGCTCCTTGCGCAAGTCGGGAAGCAGCGGCGCAATCACGCTGTCGACATAAAGGGCCGTCGTGGCGGCCGAATTGCGGATGACGCCGTCCCGGATCTGCGCCGTCACCCAGGTGCCGACCACCAACATGACAGCCAGCAGGCCAAAGCCGCCGGCAATGACGAATTGCAGGGCAAGGGAAAGCTCGCTCCAGCGCCGCACCAGGTTTTGAAAACTGCGAATCATGAGCCCCTGACCGCCCTTCGAACCGACAGATTGGGCGATGGTAGTACTTTGGGCTTCCGGCTTGCCATTGCCAAGAGCTTCGTTTGGTCGAGGTCGCTTGACGTCCCGGCGCGCTTGGGAAACAACGTCCGCGACACACGCGGCGGGAGCCGCTTCGAGAGGGGACGGAGCGTTGAGTTTTTCAGGATTGCTGCAGCTCGGCTTTTCGACGGTCATTTTCCTGCTGGCGGCGACAGCCGCCAAGCAATGGGGCCTGGCGCCGAGCCTTGGCAAGATCGCGCTGACGCTGGCACTCTATTCGCTGGGCAATCTGATCATGCTGCGGCTGATCCGCGAATTCGGCATGTCGGTGTCGTTCAGCCTTTCCGCCGTCATCCAGCTGGTCTCGGTGAACGTCGTGGCACTGGTCTTCTTCGGCGAGCGCGTCAATGCGCTGCAGGCGACCGGGATCATGCTGGCGATCGCAGCGGTGGCGCTGATCACGCTCGGACCCTATCTGCAAGGCCGGCTGTAACGGGCGAATTGCCGATGAAGAACGCCGCGAACGCTTTGCTCAACCGGGTTGAATTCCCGGTGCTGCTGGCCGGCCTGGTCATCGCCGCCGGCCTGTGGGGATTCGAGGAGCTGATGGAGATGGCGCGCGCCACCACGCCGCACGCCTTCGATACCGAAATCCTGCTCGCCTTCCGCCAGGCGGGCCGCCCCGACAGCCCGGTCGGCCCGCTGTGGCTGCAAGGGGCGATGCGCGACATCACCAGCCTCGGCAGCGGCAGCGTGCTGGTGCTGATCGTGACGGCGGTCATCGTGTATCTCCTGCTTATCCGCAGGCCGGCGACCGCCCTTTTCATCTTCGTGGCGGTGGCCGGGGGGCAGGTATTGTCGAGCCTGCTGAAAGCCGGCATCGACCGGCCGCGCCCCGAACTCGTCTCGCATCTCGTCAACGAAACGACGCTGTCTTTTCCGAGCGGCCACGCCATGCTGTCGGCGGTGACCTATCTGACGCTCGGCGCGCTGGCGGCACGCTTCCTGCCCGGTCGAACGACGAAGATCTATGTGCTGTCGCTGGCGGTGCTGACGACGCTGCTGGTTGGCATCAGCCGCATCTATCTTGGCGTCCACTGGCCATCGGACGTGCTTGCCGGCTGGTGCGCGGGCTTCGTCTGGGCGATGCTGTGCTGGCTCGCTGCCCGGGCGTGGCAGCGATGGCGTGGGCAGCATCCAAACGGCGACGACGAGGCTGGAGACTAGATCAGCCGGTCGATCAGCCCGTGCCCGCAGCCCGCCGACAGCAAGGCCGCCACGTCATGAAGGTCTTGAGGATGCTCAACCGCGTTACCCCCTGCCCAGATGGACACCCTAGCGCGCAATCCCGGGAAGTATCTGAAAATGATCGGTCAGGCGCCGCTCCCTTACGTCCCAGACATTCACACTAATGCTTGAAACATCACTATGATGGTATTATACCTTATTCCTGCAGACTCAGACGGGGATTGTGGCCGATGATCACTGCCGCGCAGATGCGCGCCGCAAGGGCGCTGGCCGGCATCGATCAGAAGACGCTCGCCGAGCGCGCCGGCGTTTCGCTTCCGACCATCCAGCGCATGGAGGCGAGCGATGGCGTGGTCAGGGGCGTGGTCGACACGCTGATGAAGGTCATCCAGGCTCTCGACGAGGCCGGGGTGGAGCTGATCGGCGAGAACCAGGCCAGCGAGCGCGGCGGCCGGGGCGTGCGCCTCAAGCCTGCCGTGCCGCGGGGTCCCAAGGCTGAGCCGGCATAAAGTCGCGACGGCGACCGCCGACAGCCCTGCCGACGATCCCGCCGCCTTTCAGGGTGCGAAAGGCAGTCCATGGATCAGACGCAGCGGGCAGTGCATGAACCGGCCCACAGGTCGGTAAAGCCGACATTTTCCGAATTGTTCACACCGAAGCTGGTGACGGTCTGGCGCGAGGGCTACACGTTCGCCGACTTCAAGGCGGACGCCATTGCCGGGCTGACGGTCGCCATCGTCGCGCTGCCCTTGTCGATGGCGATCGCGATCGCTTCGGGGGTCGCTCCCGAGCGCGGCCTCTACACCTCGATCGTCGGCGGCTTCATCATTTCTGCGCTCGGCGGCAGCCGCTTCCAGATCGGCGGTCCGGCCGGCGCCTTCATTGTGCTGGTGGCAGCGACGGTTGCCCGCGTCGGCATCGATGGGCTGCTTTTGGCAACGATGATGGCAGGGGTCTTCCTGCTCGCCATCGGCTATCTTCGTCTCGGCACCTACATCAAATTCATTCCCTATCCGGTGACGGTCGGCTTCACCGCCGGCATCGCCGTCATCATCTTTTCAGGACAGATCGTCGAACTGTTCGGGCTGAAGCTTGCCGGCAAGGAGCCGGGACCGCTGGTGCCGAAGCTGATCGCGGTCGCCGAGGCGGCCGGCACCATCAACCCGGCGGCGACCTTGGTGGCGGTGTTGACCATCGTCACCATCGCCGGCCTGAAACGCTGGCGGCCGACATCGCCCGCAATGCTCATCGCCATCGGGCTGGCATCGCTGGTCGTGGCGCTTCTCTCGTTGCCCGCCGAGACGATCGGCACCCGCTTTGGCGGCATCCAGCGCAGCCTGCAAATGCCCGCTCTGCCACCGGTCAGCCTGGACAGGATGATTGACGTGCTGCCGGATGCCATCGCCTTCGCCTTGCTGGGCGCCATCGAATCGCTGCTGTCGGCGGTGGTCGCCGATGGAATGACGGGCCGACGGCATCGTTCCAACTGCGAACTGGTGGCGCAAGGCTTCGCCAACATCGCGTCCGCCCTGTTCGGCGGCATCTGCGCCACAGGCACCATCGCCCGCACGGCGACCAATGTGCGGGCCGGCGCCCACGGACCGGTTTCGGGCATCGTCCACTCAGCCATCCTGCTCGCTTTGATGCTGGTGGCGGCGCCGCTCGCCAGCTACATCCCGCTCGCCGCCCTTGCCGGCGTGCTGGCGGTCGTGTGCTGGAACATGTTCGAGAAACAGGCCTTCGCCACCTTGCTGCGTGCCTCACGCGGCGACGCGCTGGTGCTGATGGCGACCTTCCTGCTCGTCATCTTCCGCGATCTCACTGAAGGCATCGTCGTCGGCTTCGTGCTGGGGTCGATCCTGTTCATCGACCGCATGGCCAAATCGATTGCGGTCGAGGCCGATCAGCCGCTGGTGCAGGAGGATGTCGCCGACAGCACCAACGCCTACGATGCCAGCGAGGCGACCGACGCCGACACCGTGGTCTACCGCATCTCCGGCGCTTTCTTCTTCGGCGCCGCGTCGACCGTCGGCACCGTGCTCGACCGCATCGCCGACCAGCGCAAAAACTTCATCCTCGATTGCTCGGCCGTACCGTTCTTCGATTCGACGGCGGCCAACGTCATCGAGGGCGCCGCCCACAAGGCGAAACGCGCCGGCGTCCGCTTCATCATATCAGGTGCCGCGCCGCAGATCCGGCGTATGCTGATCAACCACGGCGTCAAGCGCCCGCTGGTGACCTATGCCGCCTCGATCAAGGATGCGCGGGCGCAGCTGAAAGGGGAGCTGGAGGCAGAGTAGAAATCGGGATTTGCCGGTCGGCGGGCCACACAGGTGTCCGCCGGTTGAACGCAAACGTTTTGGCCCTGGGTTGACTCACGCACGGCGCGACGTGAACGGCCGCTTTGCGCCCTCGTTTCCGCCATTCAGACTATCGTTGCAGCTTCCCGAAAGCTGACGGTCTGCTAAGCCAGCACTAAGGCCTCGAATGGGGTGGTAGCAGGTTACGCCGCCGGTCAGCCCGCTGCCCAACGATAATAGTCGCGTTGATGTCAATGCGAGCCCCAAATATCATGCAAGTACTCCTGGGCTATCCGCCCGGGTGGTCGTGCCACCGTGCGCGGCGATGAACATGGCGACGGCCGACCGGCAATAGGATTCGATTTCGTTGTCGTCCTCTGCTCTCGCCTCATCGAAGCGTGCGATAATCAGGAGATCGGATCCTTTGATAAGCGCGGCAAACAGGCGGGCGGACCGGAGAGGATCGGTCACGTTCAGAACCGCCTTCGCGTGCAACTGACGCAACAGGGCCTCGATTTGGGCGATGACATGGGCGGGGCCGGCTTCGTAATGGAGCTTGCTTAACGACTTCTGATTCGTCTTGTCGGCCATGATCATGGCTTCGACACTGCGGACGTCCGGGTTCAACAGCGTGCGAAGCAGGGATGATCCCACCACCATGAGCTGATCTTCGGCCGAACCGTCGACGCCTTCAAAAAGGGCCTGTGGTGCAAACTGATGGCAGCGGGCCGCGATGGCCGCGCTGAACAGCGCCTCCTTGTTCTCGAAGTGCCGATAGATGCTGAGCTTGGATATCTTCGCTCTCTGGGCGACCTTGTCCAATGTCGTCGCATGAAAACCCAATTCCTCAAAGAGTTCGCACGCGGCGTCGACTATCGTTTGGCCAAGCGCCTCATTGGCGGGCCGGCCGCGCCGGCCCTGGCTGTTTTCGGTCACGACAATTCCAGTCCTTGACAGTATCATAATTCTTGAATTACGATACCACGCAGTGTCAAAAATGTGCAAGCCAGGCCAAGCCATCCCTCATCCACACACGGAGCCCATCACCATGGATGACGTCATCATCATCGGCGGCAGCTTTGCCGGTCTCGCCGCCGCCCTGCAGCTCGGCCGTGCCCGCCGCAAGGTCACCGTTCTCGATACCGGCCTGCCGCGCAACCGCTTCGCCGGCCACTCGCATGGTCTGCTCGGCCACGATCACAAGCCACCGCTGGACATCCTGGCCGAAGCGCGGCAGCAACTGGCGCGCTATCCCACGATCAGGCTGGTCAATGCCCGGGCCGACAGCATCTCCGGCGCCATCGACGATTTCTCCGTCCTCACTGGCGACGGCGAAAGCCTCGGCGCGCGCCGCCTGATCCTGAGTTATGGCGTCGTCGACCAGATGCCTGATGTTCCGGGCTTTGCCGAAAGCTGGGGCACATCCATCGTGCCCTGCCCCTATTGCGACGGCTTTGAAGTCGCTGGCCAGCATTGGGGCCTCGTCTGGTCCGGCCCGCCGTCGCACAATTATGTCAGGCTGTACCACGACTGGACCGAAACATTGACGGTCTTCGCCGATGGTCACGACATTTCACCCGATGTTCGGGCCGATCTGGCGCGCCGCAACATACCTGTCGTTGATGGCCGGATCGCCGAAATCGCCCATCACCGGGGCCATATCACCACCGTTAATCTCGAGAGCGGCCGCAATGCCGCGGTCGACATCCTGTTCGCGCATCCGCGCAACAAGCCGTCCGCAAGCCTGCATGAATTAGTGGGCCTCGCCACGGTCAATACGCCCCTCGGCATCGCCATCAAGGTCGATGAGCGCCGCGAAACCAGCACAGCCGGCATCTATGCTGCCGGCGATCTTGCGAACCCGGCCATGGCCTCGGTCACCACGGCAATATCGCAAGGCGCGACGGCGGGTATCTCCGCCCAGCAGTCGATGCTGGTTTGAGAACACAGATTCCCCTCTCCCGCACCGGCCTCCCTACGTCGTCGCCACCGTCGGCTGCCCGACAATACCAGCCAGTCTGCTGCCGGCCCCAATTGAGCCGTGGGTACGCCCGCAACCCGATGTCCGCTTTCGATGCCTCTCCACTAGAAGCTGACGGACTGCTACCGGCCCAAAGGCGACATCAAAATATCTGCTCGGCAATGTCCGCTATTGGCGCTTGGCGGGCCGATCCGGGCGACGTCGTTTACTAGCCACAATAAGAGTTCGAGTTGGCGATCCTCGCCGATGAACGACAGTCCATCGGCTGTTGGCGAACGTCTCGGAGATCGGCCCCTGAGGCACCGATCATGGCTCTCAGTCGAGCTTCAGCGCAGCCACTTCGCCCTCGTTCATCAACGGCACATAGAGGATCGACTTGCCGTCGGTACCGATGTCGGCGCTGCCCGGTTTGAAGTGCGCCAACGCTTCCGGCGCGCCGCCGGCTTGATAGCGGTAGAGCGTGCCGGTCATGTAGGCGGTGGCGTAGATGGTGTCGCCGATGGCGATGACGCCATCGAGATCGGCGAATTTCTGCGCGCCCGGCAAGGGCGAAACCACCTTGCTGGCGATGTCGACCGACAGCAGCCCACCCGGCTCCGCCGTGCTGAAGTCGGACTTGATGTCCTTGCCCCAGGAGGCGACGATCAGCCTGTCGCCATCGGCGAAGACGCCGTTGGGCGAAGCCAGCATCGCATCCCTAGCGAACAGTTCTGGTTGTTCGCCGTCGATGCGATAGATCGTGTCGGCCAGCATGTCCGTGACATAGACGTTGCCTGATTGGTCCGATGTTATGTCGTTCAGGAAAACAGCGTTCGGCACCGTGATGCTGGCGACGAGCTTGCCGCTGGCGAGGTCGACGACGCGAACCTTGGTGATGTCGGCGACATAGAGCTTGCCGCCCGCTATCGCCATACCCTTGGGCGCGTCCATGCCGTCGGTCCAGTGCCGGGTGACCGTCCTGCCGTCCACGGACAGCACGCTGAGATAGCCGTTGCCGTCGGCGTCGCCGGGATTGCCGACGATATTGGAAACGATAAGGCGATTGTTGGCTGCGTCGAACAGTGCCGATTCCGGTTGTTCGAGGCCGGTGGCGCGCCAGAGTTCTCCAGCCTCGGCGGCAGGCGCGGCTGCGATGCCGATGACGGCGAGAAAGGCTGATGTGACGAGGGTGTTCATGGCTGCTCTCCTGTGATGACGGCGGAGAGCTATGATTTTCGATACTTTCCGGAAAGGCCGATAACCGCTAGTATCGAAAGTCGATACGAAACCCACGGCAAGAGGTGCATTCCATGAACGGCCTTATCTTCGACGCGTTGAAGCGGACGCTGAAGGCGAAGGGCGTCACCTATCGCGAGCTTGCCGAACGCATGGGGGTTTCCGAGCCGACGGTGAAGCGCATCTTCCACGAGCGCAACTGCAAGCTCGACCGGCTGGTGGAGATCTGCGCTGCCGCCGGTGTCGAGCTGGAGAACGTGCTCGGCTCGATGAACCGGGGGCCAGGGCCGGTCAACCACATCGCGCCGGAGATCGAACGCAGGCTCGCCGGCCGGCCGGCACTGCTGTTCATTTTCGTCATGCTGTCGGAAAAATTCACGCCCGAGGGCATCATGCGCTCGCAAGGCCTGAGCGAAGCCTCGATGTTCCTCTATCTGCGCGATCTCGAGGAGCTCGGCCTGATCGCGCTCGGCCGCGGGCTCACGGCGAGATTGCTTGTCGAGACGCCGATCCAGTGGAATTTCGAAGGGCCGCTGCGGCCGCTGTTCGAGATGACCAACAAGAACTTCATCGGCTGGGCGATCACCCATATCGACAAGGAAGCGACCTTCGTCAGCTTTAGCAGGCGGATGCGGCCGGAGACGGCGGAGATGGTGCGACGCGAGGCGCAGGACCTCGCCGATCGCGCCAAACTGCTGGCCCATCACGACCAGCACACGACGCCGGAAGACGGGCTGGTCGGCTACAAATGGACGTTTGCCTTTGGCGCGACGCCATTCCCGGCGATCATGCCGATCGGGCCGCACGCGCGAGATGCCGGTGCGAGAGCAACCGACCCGGCCGCCAAGACACGGCGGCCGCTGCCGGCCTGATCGGCCAATCGTCTCAGCATGATTGCATCTGGCGGCTGAGCTTGCCGCGCACGGCCCTGGCGGTGCCGATGGCCACCATTTTCGCCGCTGTCTTGCCGCCTGGGCCTGCCATGCGGCCGGCGATGCCGACCGCGCCATTGACCGCGCCCATCATCTTCATCTGCCCGGCCGTCTCGTTCATGCTGGCCCTGCAGTCCTGCATTTTCCTGGTCGCCTCGACTGCAGCCAGGGCCTCGCCAAGGCCCTCCGGCGAGTCCGGGCCGGCCGCCAGCTCCGCCAATTGCGCATGCTGCTCTGGCGTGATCGGCGGGCTGGCGGCCGTCTGGCTGCAGCTGGACGCCAGCAGGCAGATAAGCATCGCGATCGGGCTGCCCCGCCTGACACGTGCCGTGGTTGGAAAAATGCCGCGATGTTCGGCCTCGAGGCTCCCGCTCGGAGTTGCTTTTCCCGCCACCCGTTTCCTGTTGCCCAACATCCTATCGCCCCATCGCCGGGCCGAGGATGAGGCTGCGGATTTTTGGCGTCAGCGGCCTGACGACATCGGCGAAGGGGCCGCCCTCGGCCCGCAAAGCCATCAACCCTTCGACCTCTTCGTTGATGGCGTCGATGGTCTCTGTCTTCTGCGCGTCGGTCAGCTCCTTCATGCCGGATATGGCATTCCTGAGCTTGGCGAAAATGGCATCGAGTTCTGCGACCGGCATCGTCGCCAGGAACCCGCGCATGGTCTCGCCAAGCGCGATCTTCCAGCTGTCGGCGGTGAAACCGGCTGTGTCGATCAAGCCCTTGTCCGCGGCATCGCGCTCGTACCAGTCGGCGGCGATCTCCTCGTCATAGGCGAACTGACCGAATTCGGGTTGCAAGGCCTCGATCAGGCCGACGACCGCCGACGCATCCCGCGCTGTCAGCGCCAAGGCCTGCGGGCTGTCGAAGATCATGCCGGCAAGTGCGAGCGCGCCGGCCAGCCGGCGCATGGCTGCGAAACGCCGCTCAGCCATAACAATCCTCCGCAATGCCGGCCCGGGCACTGCTCGTCGCCTGGGACTGCAGAACCGAGCCGCCGATCGAGGCGGCCTGGCCGGCAATGACCCCACCATTGCCAGCCAGACCGCCAAGACCCCCCGCCATCGACAGGACACCGCCGAGCAGAGCCGCATTGGTCTGCGCCTTCGCCGCCTTCTTGGCGGCATCGGCGCAGGCCGTTTCCGTCGTCGGTTCGTTCTGGGCCTTCTTGCTGCCGGCCGCGCTCGCGATCGATGCCGGGTTGTTGTCGGCCTGGCCCGTTTGGCAGCCCGCCAGGGCAAGGGTCAGGGCCAGGAAAATGATCCTTTTCATGGTGCTGCTCATCATCGGGCAGCGCGCGGCGGCAGCTTGGCCTCGCGATGATCGGTCACCGCGTTGCCCAAGGCGATCGACAGCAGATAGACGCGCGGATTGAAGCCCGCCGCGGCCAGTGCCGACAGCGTCTTGAACAATTGCAAATGAAACATCGTGCCCCCTTGGATTGCCGCCAATGCGGTTCCGGTTTTGGAATCGCGCCGCAAACTAGGGGCATCGAAGGGGGTCAGCTTGGACAGAACGGCACTGAAAGCGGCCAAAACGGCCCGGGATTGACGTTTTGCAGGCCGCGGCGCATATGACCGCGCTCTTGGGCATGGGGGTGTCGATGACTGCGACGATGGGGCCGTCAGCTTCGTTCAGGCTGGCGACGGAGATGTTTCCGGAGCGGGATCGCGTCGAGATTACGCGCGAGGTTTACGGCCGCACCGTTCTGAGGGTGGACCTCGATCCGCTGGCGCCGGCGCAGATCGACATGCGGGTGCGCGCGTTGCCGGGCCTCGGCATCGCCACCGGCAGCTCATCGGAATTCCGGGTGCATCATACGTCGTCGCTGATCGACAACGACGACTTCGTTCTTCTGGCGGCCCTCGACGGGGGCAGTGTGATGAAGCATCGCGGCCGCGAGGAGGCGGTCGGCAACGGCCAGGCGCTCATGATGAGCGGTGAAGAGGTTGGCCTCAACCTGATCGGCGCCGGCGGGTTCCGCTTCGTCAATCTCAGTTTTTCGCGCAAGCAGCTTTCGCCTCTGATCGGCGATCCGGCCGCGGTCCTTATGCGGCCCTTGCCGACCCAGAGCGGGGCGATGCGGCTGTTGCTCGACTATATCAGCTCGATCCAGGAGGTCGGAGACGAGTTGACCGCGGAGGCCTGCCACCTTGCGGCGACGCATGTCTTCGACCTTGCCGCACTCGCCATGGGCGCGACCAGGGATGCGGCCCAGATCGCACGCGGCCGTGGCGTCAGCGTTGCCCGCTTGCGCGCCATCAAGGCCGATATCGTCGCGCATGGTGGCCATGTCGACCTGTCGGCGCAGGACGTCGCCGCCCGCCACGGACTGTCGGCCCGCTACGTCCGCAAGCTGTTCGAGAGCGATGGCACATCCTTGATTGATTTCATGATGAACCAGCGGCTGGCGCGCGCCCATCGCATGCTCGGCGATCCACGCCATGCCGGACGCAGCATCACCGCGATCGCCTACGAGGCCGGCTTCAACGACCTTTCCTATTTCAACCGGGCGTTCCGTCGCCGTTATGACGCTACACCCTCGGACGTGCGGGCCGCGGCTTGCAAGCACTGACGCCCGGCCGCCGGCCAGCGCTCCCGTGCACGCGGCTGGACTCATTTGATCGCGTTTATTCGGCGGCCTTCGCCCCGGGATCGGCAACCTTGTCATCCCAGGTCACCGCCCGGTAGTCGAAACCATATTCCAGCGTCGGCTTGACGATGCGGAAATAGGGCGACAGGTCGAAATCGCGCGGCGTGTAGAGCGAGTGGTGGCGGATGTGCAGGATCTCCTTGCGCGAGTAATTCGACTGCGCCGAGGCGCGGCCGGGCGCACGGGTGATCTCGGGCAGGATCGGATAGCGGATCTGGCCATAGGCCTCGGCGATCAGCGTAGAGCAGATCGCCCGTGTCGGGTCGCCGGAGCCGAAGGCCAGCATGCGGCGCCGCCAGCGCACCGGCACCGGCGGTGTCGGGAAGAAAAAACGCAGCATGTCGAAAATGTTCTTGAGGTCGTATTTCAGGCCGAGCCTGCCGATCATGAACGCGACGACCTTGTCGCGATCCTCCGGCGCCAGCCCGCTCGCCCGGCAGATGCGGGTGTTGTAGGTGCGGTAGCGCGACAATGGCACGGCGACGCAGCCTTCGCCGATCGTGACCTCGATCAGGCGCCGCCGTTCCGTTCCGTCTTCCGGTTCGGCCAGCGCATCGCCGACATAGAAGGCCGCATGCGACCAGGTCGACTGGGTCAGGTATTTGATCGCCGCCGAGATCTTCTGGTTGCCCTCGATCAGCAGGATGTCGCCGGGCTCAAGCGTGCGGCGCAGCGTTTCGGCATCGGACGGTGTGTAGGGCTCGTAGCCGGACGATTCTTCCTGCAGCCGGCCGGCAAGCCAGCGGCCAAGTCGATCCAGAAGCGTGTCGCCGGGCTCGGTCATGCTCCATGGCGATTAGCATGGGCGGGTAATGAGGGCTAGCGCACGGGTGGAGCGACAGGGTTGCTGATAGGGCGCAGGCCCTCATCCGGCGCGCTTCGCGGCCACCGTCTCCCCGCTGAAGGCAGAGGAATGAAGCCGGTGAACGCGCGCTTTTCCTCTCCCCGTCGATCGGGGAGAGCGACTATCTGGGGTGTCAAGTTGCAATTACGAACTCGTTGCGCGCATCGCGTGCTTTTGCATTGAGGATGACCAGGA
>NZ_JAMYOI010000038.1:0-56184 GCF_040319775.1 Mesorhizobium sp. M0870 | reverse complement strand
AGAAGCGCGACCAGCAGCAGCAGACCGAGCAGGCGCCGGCCGAACAGGCCGCTCCAGCCGAGGAACAGCAGCCGCGCAGGAAGAAGCGCGACCAGCAGCAGCAGACCGAGCAGGCGCCGGCCGAACAGGCCGCTCCAGCCGAGGAACAGCAGCCGCGCAGGAAGAAACGCGACCAGCAGCAAACCGAGCAGGCGCCGGCCGGCCAGGCGGAACCGGCCAACGACAATCAGCCCGGCGAGCAGGCCAAGCCGCGCAAGAAGAACAGGCAGGACCAGCAGGCCCAACCTGAAGTCGCCCCGGCACCGAAGGAGGCTCCCGCTGGAGAGGCGACGGCCCCTGCCGGCGAACAGCCCGCGGCCCAGGGCGAGCAGCCCCAGGACACGACGAAGAAGCGTGTCAGGAAACCTGTTGGCGAGCAGCCGGCCACAGCCGAGCAGCCAGCCACCGGCGAACAACCGGCCAATGGTCAGACGGCAGCACCGGTACAGGGCGAAAACCCGGTGCAAGGCGAAGCACCGGCCGATCCAAACGCCGCTCCCATCCTGGACAGCCAGAAGGACGCCGAGCGCAGAGGCGGCCGCAAGCAGGGCGACAAGATCGTCCCCCAGGATGGCGAGCAGCAGAATGGCGGGCAAAATGCCCAGCAAGGTGGCGATCAGGGCCGCAAGCCGGTGGCTGCTCCCATCGACCAAGGCCCGCCCCCCACCGACGACAGGGCCGCACAGCAGGAGATCAAGCCCGAGAAGATCGCGCCGGTGACCGAGGAAAAGGGCACACGCGTAGAGCGTGCACCCGATGAGAACGCCCGCGACCGCCGGCGTCCGAAAGGCGTCGACGTCGTCAGGGAACTCGGCGACCGCGTCATCCTGCAGTTCAACAACCAGACGTTCGTCGAGAGCAATGACGCCCCGCGCATGACCCGCGGCGCCAGGAACGTCTATTATGAGGATCTCTCGGGCAATCGCACCCGGGAAATCGTCGAGCGTGACAACGGTGTCCAGATCGTCACCATCCGCAACCGCTATGGCGACGTCATCCAGCGTTCGCGCATTGCGCCGGATGGACGCGAATATGTGCTGAGCTATGTCGATGAGCGGCACTATGAGGACGACAGCGACTGGCGCGATCCCGGCGATGATCTGCCGCCGATGCGGCTGACAATCCCGCGCGAGGAATACATTCTGGACTCCGAGGATGTCGAAGATCCGGACGACTACTACACCTTCCTCGAACAGCCACCGGTGGAGAAGGTCCAGCGCCTCTACTCGATCGACGAGGTCAAACGTTCGGCCCGCGTGCGCGACATCGCACGGCGCGTCGATCTCGACACGCTCAGCTTCGAATTCGGCTCGGCCTCGATCTCCGACACCGAGGTGCAGAAGCTCGAGGGCGTCGCCACCGCAATGGAGAAGTTGTTGAAGAAGAACCCGGCCGAGACCTTCCTGATCGAGGGTCACACCGACGCCGTCGGCTCGCCTGAAGCCAACCTCGCCCTGTCAGATCGCCGCGCGGAATCGGTGGCGGAGGCGCTGACCAACGCCTTCGGCATCCCGCCGGAGAACCTGACGACACAGGGCTATGGCGAGGAGTATCTGAAGGTCAATACGTCGGCGCCGAACCGCGAGAACCGGCGCGTTGGCATTCGCCGCATCACGTCGCTGGTGGCACCGGTCGCCAGCAACAATTAGGTCATGATTTCAAAACCATGACCTGGTTTGCGGAATCGGCACGAGAAGCATCCATCCCCGGCACTGCCGGGGGTGGATCAACGCGCCGGGTTCAACAAGAATTGTTCGGGGATTAGACACGGCTCATTGAATCGCGGGCGCAGCCACCCCAGATTCGGCGCTGGGCGTTCCCTGCCCCGTCCCGACTCCAGCGGGACGCATTAAGCCCCGCCGGACGTTGTTTGGCGGGGTTTTTTGTGTTGCAAACGGTGGCGACCTGGCCGAATACGGCCATTGTCCGAGAGATAACCAGCCGGAATCATTCTATGAAGCGTCTCGAACTCGCCATCGAATCGATCATCCTCGCGTCGCGCTGGCTGCTCGTCGTTTTCTATATAGGCCTGGCCCTTGCATTGGCCGTCTATGCGCTGTCCTTCGGCAAGAAGCTTTATGAGTTCATTACCCTGGCGTTCACGCTCGGTGACACCGACACTATCCTCAAGATGCTCGGCCTGATCGTTGCCGCGCTGGTTGCCTCGCTGGTGGTGATGGTCATCATCTCGGGCTACGAGAACTTCGTCAGCCGCTTCGACGACCAGGAGGGTGGCGTGCACTGGCTGGGCACCATCGATGTCGGTTCGCTGAAGGTCAAGGTTGCCTCGACCATCGTCGCCATCTCGTCCATCCACCTTTTGCAGGTGTTTTTGAACTCGTCGACCTACACGACCGACCAGTTGATGTGGCTGACCATCATCCACCTCGCCTTCGTCGTCTCGGCCCTCATGCTCGCCTATATCGACCGGCTGATGGGCCTCAGCAAAGGCAAGAAGGATGAGGCGTAAGCAAGCGCCTGCCGGACCTTGAATCATCCCGGCAGGGTTGGCGCCCTATGCTTTGTTTGCGCGAGGCTTTGCCGTGGCTCAGCCACGGCGGATGGCTTAGCTCGACGCTCACAATAACGCGGATCTAGTAGATGCTCTTGATCTTGCTGTCCGTGCGGGCAAACACCTCATCAGGGACAAAGAAATCGCCGGCCAGAGGCCCGGTCGCACCTGGCGCATAGGCTGAAAAATCGCTGACGCCCTCGGCGCGCAGCACCTCCTCGTCGATGTAGAAATTACCTGTTGTCTCGCGCGCGGGGCGCATGAAGATGGCATGCGCGGCGTCGGCCATGATGTCGGGCAAACGGCTCATCGCCGCCACCGTCGCGCCCCCGAGCAGATTGCGCACCGCCGCCGTGTCGATGGTCGAAATCGGCCACAGTGAATTGACGGCGATGCTGTCCTTGGCGAACTCCGCACTCATGCCCAGCGTGCACATCGACATGCCGAACTTGGCCATCGTGTAGGCGACGTGATTCCTGAACCACTTGGCCTTCATGTCGAGCGGCGGCGCCAGATTCAAGATGTGAGCATTTTGCGCCAACTTCAGGTGAGGAATGCACATTTTCGAGACCAGGAAGGTACCGCGCGTGTTGATCTGATGCATCAGATCGTAGCGCTTCATGTCGGTCTCGAGCGTGCCGGTGAGTTGGATGGCGCTGGCATTGTTGACGCAGATGTCGATACCGCCGAATTTCTCCACGGTCCTGGCGACCGCCTCGGCCACTTGTGCCTCCTCACGGATGTCGCACAGCACAGGCAGCGCATTGCCGCCGGCCTGTTCGATCTCTTCAGCCGCCGTATAGATCGTGCCCGGCAGCTTCGGATGCGGGTCGGCGGTCTTGGCCGCGATCGTCACATTGGCGCCGTCACGCGCGGCGCGCAGCGCGATCGCCAGCCCGATGCCGCGCGACCCGCCGGAGATGAACAGCGTCTTTCCCTTGAGCGACATTTTTCCTCCGCCTGCATTGTCTCGCTGCGCGATCCTTGCCTGTGAGGGCCTCGGACATCAAGAGCTTGCTGCGGGAGGCCACGGTGACGTTGCGGAGGCTGTCGTTGGCCAGCACTACAAACCTATTGGATTTATCGCCGCCTGGGTAATATATTCTATATGGATAGGTATGATATAGAATGGCGCTATCGATCAAGAATCTGGAAGTCGAGCAACTGGCGCGCGAACTTGCCCGCCGCCGGCGCGTCTCGGTGACGGAGGCCATCCGCCAAAGTCTCGAGCGCGAGGTTGCACGCGAGCGGCTGGTGCCGCGCGACGAAGCCAGCGACCTGTTTCAGCGGTTGATGGCGATCTCCGACAGCGCCGGAAAAATCCCCAAACGCGAAAATGCGATGACCGACGACGAAATCCTTGGATACGACGAGTTCGGAATCCCGACGAAATGATCATCGATTCCTCGGCCCTGGTCGCCATTCTGCGCGCCGAGCCAGGTCACGAACGTTTCGTGCTGGCGATCACGCAGGCCAAGAGACGCCTGCTGGCCGCGCCAACTTTTCTTGAAACGACGATGGTTCTTGCCGGCGGCAAGCAAGATGAAATCCTGGATCGCCTCGACAGCTTCCTACACACCGCCTCGATCGAGACCGTCGCCCTCACCGCCGATCATGCAGCTGTCGCCCGTCAAGCCTTCCTGCGCTACGGCAAGGGTCGGCACCCGGCGGCGCTGAACTTCGGTGACTGCATCGCCTACGCCACGGCGCGGCTCGAGGCCATGCCGCTCCTGTTCAAGGGTGATGATTTCCACCTCACCGATATCGAGGCGGCGGTGTGATCGGGATCAGACCAGCACCAGCCCTTGGCGCATCGCAATGGCAATCGCATCTGTGCGGTTGGCGGCACCGAGCTTGATCAGGATTGCGGCGACATGAAACTTCGCGGTGTGCACCGAAATGTTGAGCCGCCGCGCGATCACCTTGTTTGGAGCGCCCTCGGCCAGCAGCGCCAACACTTCCGCCTCACGCGGCGACAGCGAAGGCCGGGCGGCATGCTCGTCGGAGGCTTCCTCCTCGAACGGCTCGCCATCGCCGGCACGGAAATCCTCATGGCGTCCGCTTCCGCGCTCGCCCGAGACGCAATAGCCGGCCGCGGCCAGCCGCGCCGCCGCGGCGATCAACAAATCGTCCGCGCCAGCGGACATCACGGCCAGCACCTCACCGACGGGCCACTCGCCGCCAGCGCGTCCGGTCAGCAGCACCCGTGGAATGAGGGCCGGCACGCCATCACCAATGCTGTCGTCAACGATGGCGACGTCGGCTCTTCCACCGCCAGCCACGACCGGCAGCAGGTCATAGCTCGCGGCCAGCGAGGCCGCCAGGCGCTCGGCGCGTGACGCATCGCCAAGCGCAATCAGCACCACCAGCCGCCGCGAGACGGCACCGTCATGCATGATCCGGTCGCTGGTGAGCGTGTCCATGGATCCTCTCAGCTCAGCGGCTTTTCGCCGATTGTCAGCGCGACATCGCGCTGTTCGCCGCCGCGCACGACACCGAGCGTCACCGAAGCGCCGGCACTGTCGGGTCCGAGCCTGCGGATCAGGTCCCGCGGGCCGTGCACCGCCTCGCCGTTCCACGCCACGATGATATCGCCAAGAGAGAGACCGGCGGCCTTCGCGGGACCATCGTCATCGAGACTCATCACCATCGCGCCGTGCGCGTCGCGGTCGCGTACCGGATGCAGGCCGGCGCCGAGATAGCCGCGCGCGACATGGCCCTTTTCGCGCAAGGTCGCGACCGCCCGCTCGATCGTCTCGTAAGGCATGATCAGCGCCCGGTGGCGCGGTCCGAACAACAGCATGCCGATCAGCGCACCCTTGGCGTCGAGAACCGGGCCGCCCTCGAAACGGCCGCCCGCGCCGACGGCAAGATTGATGCGCCGGTCGATGGTGCCGCCGCGCATCGAGCGCCAGGCCGGGCCGACTTCGCCCACCGAGCCTGAAACAGCCAAAGCGGAACCGTCACTGCTGCCGATGGCAATGGCGATGTTGCCCGGCCGCACCGCATCGGCCTTGGCCAACGGCGCGGCGCTGACGGCCTCCGCCGGCTTCAGCAGGGCAACACCGGTAGAAGGGTCGCGGCCAACCAGCTCGGCCTTCACCGTTTCCCCCGAAGCCAACACCAGTTCGATCTCCTCGCCGGCCTCGACAGCCTCTTCAGCGGTGACGAAATAGCCGTCGCGCCAGTGGAAGGCGCTTGCCGTGCGGTGATGATGCGTGGCGAAGCCAGCCGTTGCCGGCGCGGCCTTGGCGGCGAGATCGGCGACGGCTTGCGAAAACGCGCTCAGATTGAAATCGCTCATAATGGTCTCCTGGGTTCATCCATGCCCCAGATATCGCTCGACAGCGCGTCCGCGGGTACTCGCCTGACGGCTAGTTGCCGGTTTGACTGGCCATCTGGTCAGGTCGCTGCGGTTCCAGCCGCTCCGCACATATAGTCACGATCAAGCCTGAACACACGGAGCCCTCCCATGGCCCTCGCCGTCGCCAAATTCCAAACCGATGATACGCTGCTCGACGCCTATTCGACGACGGTTGCCGACGCCGTCGACCGCATCGGTCCGGCCGTCTGCCGCATCGAGCGCGTTGGCGGTCAGGGCGGCCATGGCTCCGGCTTCGTCATCGCGCCGGACGGGCTGGTCGTCACCAATTTCCACGTCGTCGGCGACGCCAGGACGGTGCGCGTGTCGATGCCGGACGGTGCCTCCCGCGAAGGCCGCGTGCTTGGCCGCGATCCCGACACCGACATCGCGCTGGTGCGCGCCGACGGCAGCTTTGCCGACATCGCACCGCTGGGCGATTCCAAGCGGCTGCGGCGCGGCCAGATCGCCATTGCAATCGGCAACCCGCTCGGTTTCGAATGGACCGTCACCTCCGGCGTCGTCTCCGCGCTCGGCCGCTCGATGCGCGCCTCCACCGGCCGGCTGATCGACGACGTTATCCAGACCGACGCAGCGCTCAATCCCGGCAATTCCGGCGGACCGCTGGTGTCGTCGGCCGGCGAGGTCATCGGCGTCAACACCGCCATGATCCATGGCGCGCAAGGCATCGCCTTCGCGGTTGCCTCCAACACCGCCAATTTCGTCATTTCGGAGATCATCCGCTTCGGCCGCGTGCGCCGCGCCTTCATCGGCGTCTCGGCCGACACCGTCAATCTGCCGCGACGCGCTGCCCTGTTGTCGCAAGTCTCGACCAGCACGGCGGTTCGCCTGCGCAGCGTCGAGAAGGACGGCCCGGCGGCCAAGGCCGGCTTGAAGGAGGGCGACATCATCGCCGCAATAGACGGCCGCCCGGTCACCGGCGTCGACGACCTGGTGCGCGTGCTCGACGCCGAGCGCATCGGCCGCGAGACACAATGCACCGTGGTGCGCCGCACCGGCGTCAGCCAGGTGACGGTGACGCCGGTGGCAAGGGCGGGCTGAGGACGGTCACCGTTCCGCAGCCCCCTCGGCGTACTGCGCCAGAAACGCCTCGCTCGGCGGAATCGGCTTGATGACGTCGATCAGCACGCCATTGGGGTCTTTGGTGATGAAATGGCGCTGGCCGAAGGGCTCGTCGCGCAAGGATTGGAGGATCGGCAGGCCGGCGGCAAGGATCCGCTCATAGACCGCGTCCGGGTCGCGAACCTCGAAATTGATCAGCAGGCCCGATATGCGGCCCCGCCCCTCCTTCGGGATGGTCTCGTGGTCGCCCTGGACGATGCCGAGATTGACGCGTTTGTTGTCCACCGATTGCAGATGCACATACCAGTCGCTTTCAAACAGCGGCTGGAAGCCGAAATGCTCGACATAGAACGCCGTCGTGCCGGCGACGTCGCCGGTCATCAGCACCGGGTAATAGCTCGTCGTCTTCATCTTTCCTTCTCCCGTCAATTAACATACAGTCTGCATGTAAATTGAATTAACATACAGGCTGCATGTATGCAACGCGATTCCGCGCGCCGTTCCAACCGTGACCGTACCGAGGCGACGCGCGCCGACCTGATTGCCGCGGCGCGAAAGCTGTTTACGGAAAAATCCTATGCCGAGACCGGCACGCCGGAGATCGCCGCTGCCGCCGGCGTCACGCGCGGCGCGCTTTACCATCACTTCGCCGACAAGCAGGCGCTGTTTGCCGCCGTGGTCGACCAGGAGGCGGCAGCGGTCGCCGAGGAGATCGAGCGCGCCTCGGCGCCATCACTCAATGCCCGCGACGCACTGATTGCCGGTTCCGACGCCTATCTCACCGCCATGCGCACGCCAGGCCGCACGCGCCTGCTGCTGCTCGACGGCCCGGCCGTGCTTGGCCGCGCCGCCATGGACGCGATCGACAACCGCCATGGCAACCGCTCGCTGCGCGAAGGGCTGGTCGCGGCGATGCGGGCGCAAACGATGACGAGATTGCCGGCCGACGCGCTGACCGCACTGCTCGGCTCCGCCTTCGATCGTGCCGCCCTGGCCATCGAGGCCGGTGCGTCAGCTCAGGACTACCGCGCGGTGCTCATAGCACTGATCGATGGCCTGTCTCTTCCTCAGGCACCTCGCCCGGTTCGAACTCGTTGAAGCAGCCGAGCTGGCGCTTGAACTGGTCGATCAGCCAGGCGGCCGCTGGCTTCGGGCTGCGATCGTTGCGGTGCATGGCAAACAGCGGCGAACTCACCTCCCTGAAGGATTCGAGGTCGATTTCGACCAGCCGGCCACTCGCCAGGTCGTCTGCTATCAGCCAGCGCGGCAGCCCGCCCCAGCCCAGCCCCTCGCGCATCAGCATATGCTTGGTGCGCACATCCGTCAGCCGCCAGGTACGGTAGGCGAAGACTCCGAAGTCGCGCCCCTTGGTACGCTCCGACTGGTCGGTGACGACAAGCTGCGTGTGTTCGCGCGCATCCTCGATCGCCACCGGCTTCGGCAGCAGGGCCAGCGGATGGCTGGGCGCGGCGGCCAGCACGATCGACATGAAGCCGATGCGCGCGAGATGCACATCGACATCGCCCAGCAGGCCGCCAATGCCAAGGTCGGCCTGCCCGCTGACGACATGATCGGGGATCAGGCCGAGCGTGCCGATATGCAGGCGCAGCATCACGGTCGGAAACTGCACCTCGAATGCCTTCAACACCCGCACCAGCACCGGCGACGGCAGCGCCGCATCGACCGACAGCGCGACTTCGGCCTCGAGCCCCTGGTGGTGGCCGTCGACGCGGGAGCGGATGCGCTGCAGCACGCCGATCATGCGCCGCGCATCCTCCAGCATCGCCCGGCCGATCTCGGTCAATTGCGGCTCGCGCGTGCCCTCGCGCTCGAACAGTTTCAGCCCCAGCTGCGCCTCGAGATTGGCGATGCCGTAGCTGATCACGGACTGTGCCCGGTTGAGCTTGCGGCCGGCGGCCGAGAAGCTGCCGGCTTCGGCGACTGTCACAAAGATCTGAAGTTGATCGAGCGTCGGGTTGGGCTGCATCGATATATCTAACTTATAGATGGATCGTATAGAAAATATACCAGTTTATTGAATGGATCGAAAGCCCCATATCTGGTGGGACAAATCATTCCAACCGCTGGAGAGCCCAAAATGTCCATTCTTCTTGTCACCTCAAGCCCGCGGGGCGCCGCCTCGCATTCGACCCGCATCGCTACCGAATTCGCTGAAAAGCTCGTCGCCGCCGATCCGTCGAACACGCTCGTCGTGCGCGACCTCGTCGCCAACCCGCTGCCGCATATCGATGCCGACTACGCCAGCGGCATCTACGTGCCGGCGGAAGCCCGCACTGCGCGCCAGGCTGAAGTCGTCGGCGTCTCCGATGTGGTGCTCGACGAGCTGTTTGCCGCCGACACAGTGATCCTGGCCACAGGCTTCATCAACTTCAACATCTCCTCGACACTGAAGTCCTGGGTCGATCACATCTCTCGTTCCGGCAAGAGCTTTGCCTATGGCGAGAACGGCCCCAAGGGTCTCGTCACCGGCAAGAAGGTCTATATCGTGCTGGCTTCGGGCGGCATCTACTCCGAAGGTGCGGCCGTGCAGTTCGATCACGCCATTCCCTACCTGCGCGGCGTGCTCGGCTTCCTCGGCATGACCGACGTCGATGTCATCCGCATCGAAGGCGTCGGCATGGGTCCTGACGCGGTGACCGCAGCGCTCGCCAAGGCGACCGCCAAGGTCGATGCCGTGGTGGCCGCCAGCCAGGGTGTCGCGGCTGCCGCGTAAAGAGCCAAAATTTGTCCGCTTCGAAAGGCAGGCGTGCGCGCCTGCCTTTTTCGTTCTAGCCGATGAGGTGCCTCAGCAGACCAGCGGCGCTGACTCCGATCAGCACGGTCGGCAGCATGGAAAGCCGCGTGGCGGCTACCAGAGTAACAGCCAGCGCCAGAATATCCGCCGGGGACTTCGACACGAAGGCCGGTGCGATGACAGAGATCAGCACGCAACCAGGCGCGGCTCCCATGACCGCCGTGGCACGCGCGCTGAGTGTGCGGTTGCGCAGCACGACATAGCCGCCGATGCGCGTCAGGTAAGTGACGCCGGCCATCAGCACGATGGTGAGAAAGGTCATTGCGTCGATCATGCATCACCCGCCATCAGCCAAGCCGCGACCAGCCCCGATACCGCGCCGGCGGCGACATACCAGGCGCCGGGAACGAAGAGATAGACCAGTGCTGCCACGATCAGGCTGACCAGCCAGGGCCGCGCCGCCGCCATACCCGTCCACATGCCGCGCATCAGCACCAGGAAGACGGCCGGGAACGCCATGTCAAAACCATAGGTCCCGACGTCGCCGAGCATCGGACTGAGCAAGGCACCCAGCGTGGTGAAGGACACCCAGGCGAGATACATCGCCAGCGCCGCGCCCATATAGTAGCGCGGGCTGAAGGCCGGCGTGATGCCGGCGGCAGCGCGCTGTTTGGCATCGGCCAGGCCCAGCGCCCAGCTTTCATCGCACATAAAGAAAAGCGCCGGAAACACCTTGCGTCGTGGCAGGTGGCGCAGGAATGGCGCCAGTGCCGCACCCATCAGCAGGTGACGGCTGTTGACCAGGAAGGTGATGGCGACGATGAGCACGACGTGCGGCGGCGACGTCCACAACTGGATCGCCGCGAATTCCGAGCCGCCGGCGAAGTTCAGCCCTGTCATGGCAGACAGTTCGACCGTGCTTAAGCCTTTCTGCGTGGCCTGGGCGCCAAGCACCAGCGCATAGGGGATGGTGCCGAACAGCACCGGCGCGCAGGACGCCACGCCACGGCGGAACTCGGATCCCGAACCATTGCCCGCCGCCTCGACTGCCTGTGAAATGCTCATGCGTCTCCCCTGGCGCGCCTCGCGGCCGCCGCTCCCGGGTTGCTTCTGGACTCTTGTGATGTCGGCCGCAAACATAGCGGCACCGGCTCACAATTTGGTTGCGAAGATTGTTGTGTTTCATCAGAATTTGGCATTTGGCGCTACAAAGCCATAAATAGATGGAATCCAGAGCCATGAAACTTGATGAGATCGACAAGCGGATCCTGCGGGCGCTGCAGCGCGACGGCCGCATGGCCAACAACGATCTGGCCAATGAGGTCGGGCTGTCGCCATCGCCTTGCCTGCGTCGCGTGAAGCTGCCGGAGGAGGCCGGTGTCATCGACCGCTACGTCGCCGTGCTCAACCCCGCCAGCATCGGCAAGGGCCTGACCTTCTTCACCCGCATCTGGTTGAAAACGCAGGACGAGGACACGATCGAGCATTTCGCCACCGAAGTCGCCAAGCTGCCGCAGGTGATGGAGTGCTACCTGATGCTCGGCGATTGCGACGCCATGGTGCGTGTGGTGGCGGCCGGCATCGACGATTACCGCCGCTTCCAGTCGGAGCATCTGAGCCGCATCAAGGGCGTGCAGAACGTCAAGACCGACGTCCCCAGCCAGACGATCAAATACACGTCGGAACTGCCGATCTGAGCTACTGAAAACGGCGTCACGTCAAACTGGATAAAAAATGCAACCGGATTGTAGGATCGAACCCGGTGCCGGCGTCCTTCGGGTGCAAGCAGCGCGCAGCGCTGCCCTTAGGCATGGGAGATTTGAATGAGCCTTTCCTATCGTTGGGTCATCGTCGCCGCTGGCGCGCTGATGTCCTGCGTCGCCATCGGGACGATGTTTTCGCTGGCGATCTTTCTCGAGCCGATGGCGGTCGACACCAACTGGTCGCGCGCCGGCATTTCGAGCGCCATGACGCTCAACTTCCTGGTGATGGGCCTTGGTGGCTTCGCCTGGGGCGCGATATCGGACCGTTTTGGCGCCCGCATCGTCGTGATGATCGGCGCGGTGCTGCTCGGGCTGGCGCTGGTGCTGGCCAGCCGCGCCGGTTCGCTGCTGAGCTTCCAGGTCACCTATGGCGTGCTGGTCGGTCTCGCGGCAAGCGCCTTTTTCGCGCCGATGATCGCGCTGACCACAGGCTGGTTCGACACCAACCGCAGCCTTGCCGTCTCACTGGTCTCGGCCGGCATGGGCGTGGCGCCGATGACGATCTCGCCCCTCGCCCGCTGGCTGATCTCCGCCTATGATTGGCGCACCGCCATGTTCGACATCGGCATTACCGCCTGGGTGCTGCTGTTGCCGGCGGTGCTGCTGGTGCGCCAGCCGCCGAAGCCCGTCTTAGTCGACCCCGGCTCCGCGCCGGTTGCCGAAGGTGCCGGCCTGACGGTCGGCCAGGCGCTGCGCTCGCCGCAATTCATCGTGCTGGGGCTGACCTTCTTTGCCTGCTGCGCGGCGCATTCCGGGCCGATCTTCCACATGGTCAGCTATGCCATGCTGTGCGGCGTCGCCCCCATGGCAGCGGTCTCGATCTACAGTGTCGAAGGCCTGGCAGGCCTCGGCGGCCGGCTCTTCTACGGCGTGCTGGCCGACAGGCTGGGCGTCAAGCCGGTGCTGATCGCGGGCCTGGCGATCCAGGCGATCGTCATTGCCGCCTATCTGTCGATCAGCCAGCTTGAGCAGTTCTACATGCTGGCCGTTATCTTCGGTGCCACCTATGGCGGTGTCATGCCGCTCTATGCGGTGCTGGCGCGCGAATATTTCGGCCAGCGCATCCTCGGCACCGTGTTCGGCGCCGCCACCATGCTGTCCAGCCTCGGCATGGCGCTGGGACCGCTTGCCGGCGGCATGGTGTTCGACGCCTACGCCAACTATTCCTGGCTGTTCATCGGCTCGGCTCTTATCGGGCTCGGCGCGGTCGGCATCGCCATCGCGTTCCCGCCACTGCCGCGCAGGGAGTTGCAGCCGGCTTAGCCCGGGTCGATTTCCCAAACCTTGCTGGCCAGGCGCGCAATCAGCCTGGCCCGTTCGGTTCGCCACGGATCCTGTCCCCTGTTTCATCCGTTCCCCCCCTTGCGCGGGGCAGTCCACGGACAACATTTGCACCGTGGGATCTCGACTGAGCTCGCGCATCCAGTCCACGCCAGAGAGGACACCCTGATGGCGGAACATCCGAGTGGAAGCGAAAGCAACAGAATTGCCGCAAGCGCTGTTGCCGACGACGATCCGCGTCTTGCATTCATTTATCAGGAGGCGGTGAGAGGTCTCACGCAACAGCAGACCCTTGTGGAGAACATGAGCACCCGCGCCGGCAGCCTTGTCTTTGCCACCGCATTCGCAAACTCATTGCTCGGCGGTGCGGCCCTTTCCAATGGGCTTGGGCTCTGGGACTGGACCGCGGTGGCCCTGCTGTTCGGCATCGGCGGGTTGATCGTCTTCATGCTTTGGCCCTACCACCAATATACATTCCGCTTCGATCCGGAAGAGCTGCTTGATCAATATGTCGACGGCGACAGGCCGACGACGATGTCGGCCATGCGCCGCGCGCTTGCCCTTCGCATCAAGGCGGACATGGCCGGCAACTGGCGAATTATCCAGCGGCTGCGGGTGGCGCTGCAGATTGCGCTGCTGTTTCTGCTGCTCGACATCCTGGCCTGGCTTTTGGCGATCGCAGGCATTTGAGCCGAAGGCGCGTGGCTCCGCCACGGCCAGGCTTGAATGGCAGGCAACGGTCGATGGATCGAAAAGCTCTCTTGAGCATTTAAGCTTTGGCTAATAGTAGCCCCAGGAGAGAACCAATGAAAAAGACGCTGCTCATTTTGAGCCTGCTCATTCCGCTCTCGGCGTGCTCCCGTACCGAACAAGGCGCCGCCGTCGGCGGCTTGGGTGGCGCGGCCGTAGGCGCCGCGGTGGCCGGAGACCCTGTGGAAGGGGCGGTTGTTGGCGGTGCGGTTGGTGCGATAGCAGGGGCCGTCATCGGCCACGCCAGCGAAGCCGGCCAGTGCAGATATCGCGATCGGTACGGCCGGGTTTACGTCGCGCGGTGCCCGAACGGCTACTGATCTCAACGCGTGATCTCCTTCGATCACGCGTCTGCTGGGGGTTAATCGAATGGCCTATCGGATCAAAAAGCTGCTGGGTTTCTTGTGTGCCGTTATCGGCGTTGCCGCGGTGAATGCCGGGGCTCCGGCCGCGCCGGTTGAAGCAAAGACGATTGCCGATCACTTCTCATCGGTGAAATCCATGTCAGGGGATTTCGTGCAATCAGGCCCGAAAGCGGAAAGAAAACACGGCAGGTTTTTTCTCCAACGCCCAGGCAAGATCCGGTTCAACTATGCAGGCCAATCTGGGGTCAGCGTGATCGCGGATGGCAAATCCCTGATGGTTTACAACACAAGACTGAAGACATCGCGGCTTTATGCTCTCTCGAAGACGCCGCTTAAGCTGCTGCTCGACAACAAGGTCGACTTCTCCGGCAGTCGCGTCAAAAGCATCAGAGAAGACGGCGCTCAGATTACCGTCAAGCTGGCCGACAGATCGGCTTTCGGCAATTCGAACATCTCCATGGTGTTCGACAGAAAATCGCTCGATCTGCGCAGATGGAGCCTCACCGACGAGAAGGGACTTACCACGACGGTGACCATCTCAAATGTGAGGCAGGGCGTTCGCGCTCCCGAGGGCACCTTCGTTATCGATTATGCGGCAAACCGTGAATTCAACACCACAACGAAATAGCCGAAACCGCAGCCATAGTCTCAGCGCCGGAACCAATAGGATCCGCGGCGGTTTAGTCCATGAAGGGACCGGAACCGCAAAGGACGCGGCACAATGATTGACATTCACAGCATCGAAGCGGCCAACGCCAGACTGCGTATAAGGAGAGCCGAGCGCTCTCTGAAGCGCGCGAATGACTTGCTGGACGAGGAAGGCGGCGTCGCTCTTAACTTGGCATTGTGCGGCCGGATAAGGGCCGCGAGAAGGCATCTGATCGAGGCCAGGACCCGCCTGATGACGATCGATCCCGCCAGGACGAGTTGATCCGCCGGCGGTCGTACGTCAACCCGGACCGAGAGGTCCATCGTGGCGCAAAGGCCTGCATGGTTAGGCAGTGACCTGCTGGCGGTGATCTACCCAAAAATCCGGTCGCCCTGCTCGTCGACCAATTGGATGCCCTTCTTGATCGAGATGTCGACGGCGTCGTCGAGCCCGGCGAAACGGTCGGCACGGATGAATTTGTGTTCCTTCACCACACCGTCGATCTCCTTGGAGACGACGCCGCAGGTCTGGTATTGGCCATCCGCCTTGTAGGGCATGGCGCTGATCAGGAAGCCCTTGTGCTCGACCTGCTTGGCCGGCGCTGCGCTCGTTGGCCCAGCCGTTTCGGCTCCGCTGGCGCCACCGCCGAAAAGACGCTTCAGAAAAGACATCGGGCTTCCTCCAACAGCATTCATCCCGCACCATGTAGAGTGACGCGGGATGAATTTCACTATCGGTCCTTGGCCCAGCGGGCAAGGGCTGCGTCCGGTCGGCTGGACGAGCTTACTTGTGCGACAGCGCTTCCAGAGCCTCGGCGGCGGCTTCGAGGATGGCGATCGCCTCGGCCTGCTTGTCGGCCGGGGCGTCGACGAAGTCGCCCAGAGCCGCGCGCAACCGGTGGCGGACTGCGCGGAATTCGTCGCGCGCTTCCGAACGATCCCCGCCGCTACCCCGGCCGCCACGACGCCCGCCCTCATCGCTCTCGTCGTTCCAGCCGAACCAGTCGCGCGCCTTCGCCATTTTGCGGCCGAAGCGCTCGAGATGGTCGAGCACGCCGTCGATCATCTCGCGGTTATCGGCGAGATGCGCCTGGCCAGCTTCGGTGATCGAAAACACCTTCTTGTTGCCGTCGGCGGCGGAGGCGGCATAGCCGGCCTCTTCCAGGAAGGTCAGCGTCGGGTAGACCACGCCCGGGCTCGGGCTGTAGATGCCGCTGGTGCGCTCTTCCAAGGCCTTGATGATGTCGTAGCCGTGGCGCGGGGCCTCGGCCAGCAGCGACAGCGTGATCAGCTTGAGGTCGCCGTCGGCCAGCATGCGCCCGGCGCGGAACATGTCGCCCGGGCCGCCCCGCCCGCCACCGCGACCGCCATGCCCGAACGGGCCAAAACCGCCGCCCCCTCTGCCACCAAATTTGCCGCCGAATTTGCCGGCCATGTGCATGAACATGCGCTCGCCGAAATGATTGTTCCCAAAATGTTTGTGCATTGATTGCTCCTTGAGCTGTATCTTACGATATATCTTAATTATGCGAGCCAATCGAGAGAGTCAAGATATATCTTACGATGTATCTGAATGCGGCGCCAGAGGCTTGCTTTCACCGGAACGTACCGCTAGAAGGCCCGCGAGCGCCTCGGCTGCTCCGTAAGCGTCTGACGTCAAGCAACGCATCCAACCCCGGTCCTTCCGGGCAATTCAGCCGGTCACCGGCGAATGGATGCCAATGCGACGGACCGGACACTTCAGGGAAACTCTCAAAATGACTGCAAGACATCAGCGCAGGAAGCTTCCTGCGCGCTATGCCGCTGTTCTTAGCCCGCTGGTGCTGTCGCTGTTGATGACCTTCATCGTCTCGTTCATCTCGACGTTGAAAAGCCTTGGCTTCCACCCCGAGCTGCCGTCCATCTGGCTGACCGCCTGGGGGCTGTCCTGGCTGGTGGCGTTTCCGACGCTGCTGCTGGTGCTGCCCGTGGTACGCCGCATCGTGGGCGCGCTCTGCGAGCCGGCCAGCCGATAGCTCGCACGAAAAAGGCCCGGAGATGTCCTCCGGACCTTTGCGCTTCTGGTCATCAATGACGAACGGCTACCAGCGGCCCTTGCGCCGGTTCCAAGCATAGAGAAGATCGGCGAAGCCGTCGTAGGCAAAGCGTGTCAGCGGCAAGGCAACCGGATTGCCGAACACCATCACCAGCCAGCCCTCGCCCGGCGTGACCTTCCACACGGCGATGGCAACGTCGGCGCCGACCAGCAGCCTGCCCGCCACGTCGGTGGCGTGCAGCCGGCGGCGGATATCCTCAAGCGACGCGCCATGTCCGGCAAGCGCTGCCGGTTCAAAATTGATGTCTCGGAACTCGATCCGCCCGGCCTTGACCGCTTCGATCAGCCGCCGCTTCTGCCTGCTTATGCCGGCATCGCAGACCGGGCAGCGCGTGTTGTACCAGACGGTCAGCATTTATCCGTGGCCATGCCTGTGGTGCAGGTCGGGATAATGCGGATGCCGGTGTCGCATCGGCGCATGCCGATGCCAGTGCGAATGCGGCTCGTCCGCCGGCCCATCATTATGATGATGCTGGTGGTGCTGGTCATGCACATGGCTGTGCTTATGCTCCAGTTCCTCATGGTCGTGCTCATGCTCATGGCGCTCCGACAGATGCAGCCACAGGCCAACACCCATCAGAAGTCCGGCGGCCGCAAGCTTGAGCGTGACGGCGTCACCCAGGATGGCGATTGCCAGCAGCGCGCCGATGAAGGGAGCGAGCGAGTAATAGGCCCCTGTCCGGGCGGTACCCAGATGACGCAGCGCCACGATGAACATCACCAGGCTGACCCCAATGCCGAAGAAACCGACTGCCGCGGTCGCTGCAATGACCGACCCCGGGGGAAACAAAGCACCGCCGGCAAGCGCCAGCCCGACATTGACGACACCCGCCACCAGCCCTTTGAGCATCGCGATCACCACCGGGTCGGTGGCGGAGATCCTGCGCGTGAAATTGTTGTCGATCCCCCAGGCCAGACAAGCCCCCGCCACCAGCAGGGCGCCACGGTTGAAGGCGACGCCCTCACCTTGCCACGACAGAAGAACGGCGCCCGCCAGAATGGCGAACGCGCCGAAAAGCAGGCGCCGGTCGACATTCTCGCGATAGACGAGCCAGGCGATCGTCATCGTCGCCAGCCCTTCCAGGTTGAGCAGCAGCGCCGAACTGGACGCCGTGTTGAGGGTCAAGCCGAACATCAGCAGCACCGGCGCGATGATGCCGCCCATGCCGATCGCCAGCGCCAGCCAGGGAATATCCCCAGCGGTCAGTTGCGCCTCCCCGGCCGCGGCCTGCCTGCCCCGAAGCAGGCGGTACAGAGCCAGCCCGAGACCGGCACCGAGATAGAGCAGCCCGGCCAGCATGAAGGGATTGACGCCATTGAGCAGCAGCTTGCTGAGCGGCGGCGTCGCCCCGAACAGGACGGCCGAGCCAAGCGCGAGTGGCACGCCGGGCCACAGATGCGAATGGGAATGCGGTTCGGACATGATCTCACCCTATGATGGCAGGTGTGTCACTTGCGGCGCATGGCCGCCTTCGGCCCGACGCACTTGTTGTCGCGAAACAGCGCCCACTCCTCGCAAAGGCGCCCATCGGGCAAGCCGCAGAATCCATATTCATTACCGGCCTTGTCCTTCCTGATCACCAGGCGCCCGCCGATCTCGCCACAATGGACGGACGCCGGATTGGCCATGCCGACCGGTTTTTGCGCGCCGGCGCGGCGGAAAACGGCAGCGACGACAAAGCGGCAAAGCTGGCGACCAATATCGAAACCTTCTTCATCGCGATCTCCCCGGCCGCGTTCTATCACGGCGAAGCGCCCCGTCTTGCGGCAAAGCGCCACCAGGCCGGCACCAACCAGCGACTTCGAGAAACCCTGCCGATTCCTTCACCCGAGCGAGGTGATGATCTCGCGGTAGGCTAATTCGGGAAAGGCCTTCAGCGTCCGCGTCCTGACATTGCCCGCTGCCGCCAGCATCAGCGAGAAGCGCGCCAGCACCGCGTCGTCGGGGGCTTCGACCACAGCCACCATATCGTATTCGCCCATGGTCAGGTAGAACCCCTTGAACGATCCGCCCATGTCTCCCAGTTGCCTCCTGGCGGCGTCGAGCCGCTTCGGTGACTCGCGTACGTTCCTGGCACCTTGCTCCGTCCAGTTCATCAGCACGATGTAGCTTGTCATGGCACACCTCCCTCCGGGGCCACGGAGCACGGCGGCTTCGCCGGGGCGGGCATCCGGGTTGTCGCCCAGAAAATGCATCCGACACGGAAATTATCCTCCTGAAGGGCCTGCGGCGCAAGAGTGCGTCCCACAACAAAAAAGGGCGCCATCGGCGCCCTTGAACTCTTTGCATCGGTAAGTCTCAGCTATCCAGGAAGCTGCGCAGCTTGCGCGACCTGCTCGGGTGCTTGAGCTTGCGCAGCGCCTTGGCTTCGATCTGACGAATGCGCTCGCGGGTAACAGAGAACTGCTGGCCGACTTCTTCCAGCGTGTGGTCGGTGTTCATGCCGATACCGAAGCGCATTCTGAGCACACGCTCCTCGCGCGGCGTTAGCGAGGCCAGCACGCGCGTGGTGGTCTCGCGCAGATTGGCCTGGATCGCCGCGTCGATCGGCAGGATCGCCATCTTGTCCTCGATGAAATCGCCCAGATGCGAATCCTCCTCGTCGCCGACCGGCGTTTCGAGCGAGATCGGCTCCTTGGCGATCTTCAAGACCTTGCGCACCTTTTCGAGCGGCATGGCAAGCTTTTCGGCCAGTTCCTCCGGCGTCGGCTCGCGGCCGATCTCGTGCAGCATCTGGCGCGAGGTGCGCACGATCTTGTTGATCGTCTCGATCATATGCACCGGAATGCGGATGGTACGCGCCTGATCGGCGATCGAACGCGTGATCGCCTGCCGGATCCACCATGTCGCGTAGGTCGAGAACTTGTAGCCGCGGCGGTATTCGAACTTATCGACCGCCTTCATCAGGCCGATATTGCCTTCCTGGATCAGGTCGAGGAACTGCAGGCCGCGATTGGTGTACTTCTTGGCGATGGAGATGACGAGGCGCAGATTGGCTTCGACCATTTCCTTCTTGGCGATCGCCGCTTCGCGCTCGCCCTTCTGCACCTGGTTGACGATCTTGCGGAATTCCAGGATCGAGATCGCCGTTTCGGTGGCGAGGTTCTGGATCTCGGCGCGCAGGTCCTTGATCGCATCCTTCTCGTTCTTGGTGAATTCCTTCCAGCCGCGCGATGTCAGATTGCCGATCGAGCGCGTCCAGTTCGGGTCGAGCTCGGAACCCTGATATTCCTTCAGGAACTCTTCGCGGCGCACGCCGTAGCTTTCGGCCAGCCTGAGCAGCTTGCCTTCGTTCTGCACCAGGCGCTTGTTGATGTCGTAGAGCTGCTCGACCAGCGCCTCGATGCGCGCCGTGTTGAGCGACAGCGACTTCACCGCCTTGATCAGCTGGTCCTTGAGCTCCTTCAGCCGGCGGTCCTGGCTGGGCGACAGCGTGCCGGCGGCGGCCAGACGGTTCTCGACCTGCTGGTCCTGCAGCTTGCGCAGCTTTTTGTAGGTGTCGGCGATAACGTCGAGCGTCTCCATCACCTGCGGGCGGAGTTCCGCTTCCATCGCGGCCAGCGACAGGCTGGCTTCGTCCTCGTCTTCGTCGTCGTCATCCGTCAGCCCACGCGTATCGGCGCCGACATTGGTGATGTCGTCTTCGTCGTCGCGCGAACGGCGCGGCTTGTCCTCGACCTTGGCTTCCTCGACGCGCTCGACCACCGGCGCCTGTTTGGCCTCGGGGCCGGCATAGGTGGCTTCGAGATCGATGATCTCGCGCAGCAGGATCTTGGATTCGTTGAGTTCATCGCGCCAGATGATGATGGCCTGGAAAGTCAGCGGGCTTTCGCACAGGCCGGCGATCATCGTCTCGCGGCCGGCCTCGATGCGCTTGGCGATGGCAATTTCGCCCTCGCGCGACAAGAGCTCCACCGAGCCCATCTCGCGCAGATACATGCGCACCGGATCGTCGGTGCGATCGGTCGGTTCTTTCTTGGTGGTGGTGGCGGCGACCGCGGTGCCGGTCTGCTCGGCCAGCTCGTTGGCGTCTTCCTCGGCATCGGCGGCGGTGTCGGTGGCCTCGGGCTCCTCGCCCTGCTCGTCGTCCTCGACCACGTTGATGCCCATGTCGGACAGCATCGCCATCGTGTCCTCGATCTGCTCGGAGGTCACTTCCTCCGAGGGCAGCACCGAATTCAGCTCGTCCATGGTGACATAGCCGCGCTTCTTGGCGGCCTTGATCATCTTCTTGACAGCATCATCGGAAAGGTCGAGCAGAGGGCCATCGGTGGCGCCTTCGCGTTCGGTTTCGACCTCTTCCTTTTCCTTTGTCGCCATAGTCTTTATCTTCTCCTAGCGGCCGAACTTCAAAGCCGCGTAAGCTGTCGGACCAGTCAAATCGGATGCGCTCGCTTATGAAACGCGCTTCACCGGGCCAGTAACTGCATCAACTCGTTTCGTTTGGTGTATGTCGTTGCCCAAATCGGGTTTCCCCTTTTGGGCGACATGCATTAAGTCCAGATTAACCCTGATATCTGTGGCAGGCGGGCTGCCTGTCCAGTGACCAGTACCTCACATCGCTTGTTTTCCCGTGACGCGGGTTCGGGTTACGTTTCGAATCGTCCTGATTCCGCCAATCTGCCAGAAGGTCAAGCGCCTCTCGCATGATTCGCATGAAAAAAGCGAATCAATTACCCGACTTAGCCCGTTACGCGCCATTTGGACGCGCAACGACGCTTTCTCAATTCACTCGCTTCCAACTAAGCTCGCCCCGCCCTGCCCGAGGAGACGCCAAACCCTTCGATCAGCGCTTCCGTGGCCTGCACATCCTGGAATTGCGCCTGAATTTCGATCAGGTGCTGGTAGTTTTCATCTGTGGGATCGGTGGCGAGCGCCGCTTCCGCCTGTTTCAGTTCCTTATGTAAGGTGCGCGCGCTGCGCTGCAAGTGCAGCGCCTGGCTGAAAGCATCGCGGGCATCTTCAAGGGCGGCGGTCTCCAGCGCCGGCCATTGCCGCATCCGCCGGATCAGCCCAACGGCCCGCTCCCAGATCTCGGCGCAGCCGGCGCGTTCGATCGTCGCAATCACCGCCTGCCGGTCATTGGCCATGTCGTGCGCCATCGCGTCGAGAATCGCTCCATGCAGCCGCCTCAGATCGGAGTTGGCGAGATCGAGGAACTCGATATGAGCGAAATTCTCGTCGATCAGCGCCGGATGGTTGACCAATGCGACGATGATCGTCGCCTCGCGCACCGACATCCCTTCGCCGCCGCGTTTGACCAAAGCCGACTGGCCGAGGCTTTCGGTGATCGCCATGCGGCCGCTGCCGGCCTTGGCGAACTGCCCGCCGGGCGCGGCCATCTTGCCTTGGCCCTGTTTCCAGTCTTGCCGACTTTGCCTGGTGCCGCGCTGCGAGCCGAAGAAGCTCAGCACACGCTCGCGCATCTCCTGCTGGTAGTGGTAGCGCAGGCTTTCGTCGCGGATGCGGCTGGTCAGTTCGCGCAGCGTCTTCTCGAGCTCGGCCCGCCGCTCCGGCGTATCGAAGACGCCGCCCGCCGTCTCACGCATCCATAAAAGGTCGACCAGCGGCCGCGCCTCGGCCAGAACGCGACGAAACGCATCCGGTCCTTCGGCCTTGACCAGATCATCGGGATCCTTGCCTTCCGGCAGCAGCGCGAAGCGCGCCGAGCGCCCGGCCTGCACAGACGGCAGCGCCATGTCGGCGGCCCGCCACGCTGCCTTCAGCCCGGCCTTGTCGCCGTCGAAGCACAGCATCGGCTCCGGCGCCATGCGCCAGAGCAGTTCGAGCTGGTTCTCGGTAAGCGCGGTGCCGAGCGGCGCCACGACGTTCTCGAAGCCGGCCTGCGCCAGTGCGATGACGTCCATATAGCCTTCGACGGCGATGACCGTGCCGCCCTTGGCCAAGGCCTTGCGGGCGCGGGCGAAATTATAGAGCACATTGCCCTTGTGGAAGAGTTCGGTGTCAGGCGAGTTCATGTATTTGGCCAGCGCGTCCGGCTGCAGCGCACGGCCGCCGAACGCGATGATCTTGCCCCGGGAATCCGGAATCGGGAACATGATGCGGTCGCGGAACCAGTCATAGGAAACCGGGATGTCGTCGCCGTGGCGCACCAGTCCACAAGCCTCGATGTCGGCCTTGGGCACGCCCTTGGCGGCGAGATGCTCCTTCAGCGCATTGCGGCTGTCGGGCGCAAAACCGAGCCGGAACGATTGCTGCGTCGCCGGCGTCAGCCCGCGGTCTCTGAGATAGGCGCGGGCTTTGGCGCCTTCCGGCCCCTGTAGCCGTTCCTGGAAGAAGGCGGTCGCCATCTCCATGACGTCGGTCAGGCTGGCGCGTTCCTTTTCGCGCCGCTCCTCCTGCGCATCGCGAACCGGCATCGGCACACCGGCCATGTCGGCGATCTTCTCAACCGCCTCGGGAAAGCTCATCCCGTCGAGTTCGGTGAGGAACTTGAAATGATCGCCCGAGACCGAGCAACCGAAACAATGGTAGCGGCCCTTTTTGTCCTCGCAGTGGAAGGAGGGGCTCTTCTCGCCGTGGAACGGACAACAGGCCCAATAGTCGCCGCGCGGCGCGTTGGTTTTCTTCCTGTCCCACGCAACGCGCTGGCCGATAACCGATGAAATCGGCACGCGGTCGCGTATCTCGTCGAGGAAGGCGGGTGGAAAGCGCATCGGGGAACTCGTTTCCCGATTATATAATCATACCCATGAAATCCGACGACCCTTAATGCGGGCCATACCCGGTTTCCACAGGCAAAAGAGGCGGCCGTTGCGGGCCGCCTCTTTCCAATATCCGCCTGGGGACCGCTTAATGCGCGGCAAGCACGCCGAAAATGACGCCGGAGAGCACACCGACCAACACATAGTCGTTGCCGACGCGGATCCATTCCTGGCCGCGACCGGGACGATGCAGGCCGTAGCGGCCATAGTCGCGGATCGGCTGGTGCTGTCTCCAGCCTGAATATTTATGGCCGTTGCGCCAGTTGTTGCGCTTCACGATGACCTTCTTATGGATGACGCGCTTCTGGATGAAGCGCTTCTTGACATCCCTGTTGGTGGGCTTTTGCCAGTCGACCTGGCTGTAATTCGACTGCGGAGCGTTCGGTGCATTCAGCGGTGCGGCTTGGCCGGTGAGCGACGTAGCGGCCAGCATCGAGAAAGCGAGTGCGGAAAGGACAATGCGTTTCAAAAGAAGTCTCCTTGGTTGTCGATGCCAGAGGAATAGCGGGCCACCGATGAACCGAAGCTGAACGCCTGCATTACAATTGTGTAATGATTTCCTTTATTTACCCAATAGAGCTGAACATAATCGCAAAGGCAGGAGCCGGTCGCGCTGCTAACTCTGCCTATCCGTTGCTTCGAGCCCGCCCCGCAATGCAACCATTTGCGCGTCCGTCCATTTTCCGACACCGCCCGTCGCGCTGCAACGGCCCTTGAAATCGACAAGATTTTATTATCCGGCTAAAATATTCGAGTTATTATAAGTCACCGCCATGAACATGATTCGTACCCTCGTTTTCCCTTCTGATCGCCACGCCAAACAGGACGCGCATCCTGTTTGCATGCGGGGGGCGAAATGAGCGGGTCCGTCGTCCTTCTGCATCTGGCCGGCGCCGTGGCGCTGATGCTGTTTGCCACCCGCATGGTGAAGACCGGCGTTGAACGCGCCTATGGCGACGTGCTGCGCCACCGCCTGCGCGCCACCATGCGCAATCCGATCATGGCGGTGCTGGCCGGCACCGGCCTTGCCATCGCCCTGCAGAGTTCCACAGCCGTCACGCTGCTGGTCGGCTCCTTCGCCGGCTCTGGCATCGTCTCGGGCGCCGCGGGCCAATTGGCAGTGCGCGGCGCCGAGATCGGCTCTGCGCTGGTGGTCAAGCTGCTGACCTTCGACCTCACCTTGCTGGTGCCGCTGTGCCTGATCACCGGCACGGTCATGTTCATGGCCACCGAGCGGCGCGACTGGCGCCAGACCGGCCGCATTCTGGTCGGCATCGGCCTTTTGATCCTGTCGCTGGAGATGATCGGCCAGGCGTCTGAGCCGCTGCGCAACAGCCAGCTCATGCCGGTCATCATCAACTACTTCTCGACCGATTCCATCACCGCCTATCTGCTGGCGGCGCTGATCACCTGGCTGTTCCAATCGAGCATCGCGGCGGTGCTGTTGATGGCGACGCTGGCAGGCCGCGGCCTGATCACGCCCGAACTCGGCGTCGTTCTCATCCTTGGCGTCAACCTCGGCTCCTCGATCATCGCGCCGATGCTGACCCGCTCGTCGAGCCCCGAAGTGCGCGTCGTGCCGATCGGCAACCTCCTGATGCGCGGGCTTGGCTCGCTGGTCATGCTGATCCTGGTCATGATCTTCAGGCCGCACTTCGCCTTTCTCGGTTCGACGGCGGCGGACCAGATCGTCAATGCCCACATCCTGTTCAACGTGCTGATCCTGCTCGCCGGCCTGCCGCTGGCAGGGTTCGTCTACCGCGCTTCGGAGAAGATCGTCGCACTTGGCACCAAGCCGGTGCCGGCCGCCTCGCTTGACGTCGTCGAACTGTCCGCGCTCAACGAAAGCGCGCTCGACGTGCCGAGCCAGGCGCTGGCCAATGCCACCCGCGAGGTGGTGCGGGTCTGCGAGACGATCGAGATCATGCTCAAGCGCATCATCGAACTCTATGAAAGTGCCGATGCCGACAAGATCAAGGCGCTGGCCGCACTCGACGACCGCGTCGACCGCAAGCACGCCGCGATCAAGCTCTACCTCGCCAAGTTGACCAGGAACCCGCTGACCGAGGACGAAGCGCTGCGCTGCCAGGAACTGATCGGCGCCTGCGTCAAGCTCGAGCAGGTCGGCGACATCATCGTGCGCAACATGCTGGTGCATGTGAAGAAGAAATTCGAGCGCGGGTTGGAATTCACCGACGAGGGCTGGGCCGAGCTGTGCGCCTTCCATGGCTCGGTGCTGGCCAATGCGCGGCTTGCCTTCAATGTGCTGGTGTCGCGCGATCCCGAGACTGCCCGCCAGTTGGTGCTGGAAAAGGACCAGCTGCGTGACCGCGAGAAGGAAACCAGCGCCAGCCATTTCGTGCGGCTGCGCGACGGCACCGCCAAAAGCGTCGAGACCAGTTCGATTCATCTCGATACCATCCGCGACCTGAAGCAGATCAATTCGCTGCTGGCCTCGATGGCTTATCCGGTGCTCGAAGAGCGCGGTCTGCTCACTGGGTCGCGGTTGAAGGCGAGCTGAGAAGCAGCCGATCTCCCCCACAAGGAGGGAGATTGGCGCTTCACCGCCTCGCTCACTGAAGAAAACCTAAACTCGCGACAAAAATTTCTTCATTGCCCGCAAAGCCCATCCGTGGTTTGAGGCCGTCCAGCTAAGGCCTTGCCATGTCGCTTCCGCTTATAGCCCTGTTCATTGCCGCTTTTGCCTTCGGCACCACCGAATTCGTGATTGCCGGCGTGCTGCCGCAGGTGGCGCAAGGTCTTGGCGTTTCGGTCCCCTCGGCCGGCTACCTCGTCTCCGGCTATGCCGGCGGCATCGCCATCGGCGGCCCGCTGCTGGCGCTCGCCACCAAGTCGCTGTCACGCAAAAGCCTGCTGCTCGGCCTCGCCATCGCCTTCACCATCGGCCAGGCGGCTTGCGCGCTGGCGCCCGACTTCACCTCGATGCTACTGTTGCGCATTGCCGTGGCGGTCGCGCATGGCGCCTATTTCGGCGTCGCCATGGTCGTCGCCGTCGGTCTCGTGCGCGAGGACCAGCGCGGCATGGCTGTCGCCGTCATCCTGTCCGGCCTCACCGTCTCCAACGTCATCGGCGTGCCGGCGGGCACCGCGATCGGCAACATCTGGGGCTGGCGCGCCACCTTCTGGGTGATGTGCGCGCTCGGCGTGGCGGCAACGCTGGCCATGGCAGCCCTGTTGCCGCGCACCACCGGATCGTCGGTCAGGCCCGCCGGTTTCGCCCGCGAGGTCTGTGTGCTGGCCCGCCAGCAGGTCTGGACCTCGCTGATCCTGATGCTGATGCTGATGATCGGCCAGTTCGGCCTGTTCACCTACATCACCCCGACACTGCTGGAGGTCACCGGGCTCGACGAGAACCTGGTGCCGTGGGTGCTGCTGCTCAATGGCGTCGGTGCCACCCTGGGAGTCTTCCTCGGCGGCAAGCTCTCCGACTGGAAGCTGATGCCGTCATTGATCACCATGCTGGCCCTGCAGGCGGTGACGCTGGCCGTCATCTACGCCGTCAGCCCCTATCCCCTGCCGATGGTTGTGGCGATCGTCGTCTGGGGCGGCCTCAACTTCGCCATCGGCACACCGATCCAGACCCGCATCCTGGCCTGGACGGCGGACGCCTCGAACCTCGCCTCGTCGCTCATTCCGTCCGGCTTCAATGTCGGCATCGCGCTGGCCGCGTCGTTGGGCGCCGCGATGCTGAACAGCGGCTATGGCTACCGCAGCCTGCCGCTGCTGGGCGCCATCGCCATGCTGGTCGCCGTCGCGGTGGCGCTGGCATCTTATGTCTGGGAAGGGCGCAGCAACGCCACGCCGCCGCTGACGGCTCCGGCGGAATAGACCACTTCACCCGCGCCAGCGCAGCAGGCGCATGGCGTTGGCGGTGACCAGCACGGTGGCGCCGGTGTCGGCCAGAATCGCCGGCCACAGGCCGGTGATGCCGGCAATGGTGGTGACCAGGAACACCGCTTTCAGCCCGAGCGCCACACTGATGTTTTGGCTGATATTGGCCATCACCGCCCGCGACAGCCTCACCATCCGCATGACGTCCGTGATGCGGCCACGCAGGATTGCCGCATCCGAGGTCTCCAGCGCCACATCGGTGCCGCCGCCCATGGCGATTCCGATGTCGGCGGCGGCGAGCGCCGGTGCGTCGTTGATGCCGTCGCCGACCTTGGCGACCTTCAGCCCTTCGCGCTGCAATTCGCCGATGATGCGCTGCTTGTCCTGAGGCAACAGCTCCGCCCGCGCCTCGATGCCGAGCGAAGCGGCAATGGCTTGCGCCGTGCGGCGATTGTCGCCGGTCAGCATGATCGTGCGGATGCCTTCGGCCTTCAGCGCCGCAATGCCGACCGCCGCATCCGGTCGCGGCTCGTCACGCAGGGCGATCAGCCCTGCCACCACGCCGTCGGCGACCAGCACCGAGACGGTCTTGCCCTGCCCGTTGAGGCTGTCGACGGCAAGGCGCTGCACTTGCGTCATGTCGGCGCGTTCGCCCGCCGCCGGACCGGAGCCGAGGAAGACGGCGACGCCACCGACGCTGCCCTCGACACCTTTGCCCGAGATCGCCTTGGCCGCCAGAGCCGGCGGCACCGGTGCCTTGTCGGCCTTGGCCCGGTCCAGGATCGCCATCGCCAACGGATGGCTGGAGCCCTGCTCCAGCGCTGCCGCCAGCGCCAGCACGGTGCGTTCATCCCTTCCATACGCCACAATGTCGGTGACCACGGGCTTGCCTGCCGTCAGCGTGCCGGTCTTGTCGAAGGCGACCGCCGTGATCCGGCGAAAGCCTTCCAGCACCGCGCCGCCCTTCATCAACAGGCCGCGCCTCGCCCCGGCCGCAAGGCCCGCGGCGATTGCCGCCGGCGTCGAGATGACCAGCGCGCAGGGGCAGCCGATCAGCAGGATCGCCAGGCCCTTGTAGATCCATTCGTTCCAGTCGCCGCCAATGAGCAGCGGCGGCAACAGGGCAACCAGCGCGCCGACCGCCAGCACCGCCGGGGTGTAGTATCTTGAGAAGCGGTCGATGAAGCGTTCAGTCGGCGCCTTGGCTTCCTGCGCCTGCTCCACAAGCCGCACGATTCGGGCGATGGTGTTGTCAGACGCGGCAGCCGTCACCCGCACCTTGAGCACGCCGTCGGTGCTGATCGTGCCGGCAAAGACGACGTCCGCAACGCCCTTGCGCTTGGGCGTGCTCTCGCCGGTCACCGGCGCCTCGTCGATTTCGCTCGACCCCTCGATGATCTCGCCATCGGCCGGAATGCGGTCGCCCGGCCGCACCAGGATGATGTCGCCGACGCCGAGCCGTTCGGCAGGAACTTCCGATGTGCCGCTCGCGCGTTCGACCAAGGCCGTCTTCGGCACCAGATCGGCAAGTCCCTGGATGCTCGCCCGCGCCCGGCCGGCTGCGACACCTTCCAGAAGTTCACCGATCAGGAACAGCACCACCACGGCGGCGGCTTCTTCCGTAGCCCCGATCATCACGGCGCCTATCGCCGCGATGGTCATCAGCATCTCGATCGAGAACGGCGTGCCGGCCAATGCCGCCATCAGCGCTCGCCGTGCGATCGGCACTAGGCCGACCAGCAGGGCGGCAAGGAAGACCCAGCGCTCGGCCGCAGGAAGAAGATGGCCGATGCCGTAGGCGGCGAGAAGCGCTGCCGCGCAGGCCAGCGTCAGCACGGCACGGCGGGAGCGCCACCACGCCTGCCCCGGCGCCGCATCGCTGTGATCATGATCAGCATGATCATGATCCTTGGCCACTGAAGCACGCCCATCGGCCCCGCCTTCCGCCTTGACGATGCCGTAGCCCAGCCGCGCCACCTGCCGCAGCACCTTGTCGTCGTTGAGCCAACCGCTGTGGCTGACCGTCATGCTGGCGCCGGTCACCGAAACCGAGACATCGGCGACGCCGTCGAGACGACGCACCGCCGTATCGATCTTGGCCGCGCAAGAGGCGCAGTCCATGCCGCCGATCTTGAACCGTGTCTGCCCGATCGTTTCCTGCTTGAGCGGCGTCGTCATCACATTACCTGCCTGTCTTGCCCGCGCGGCGTCGCCGCATGGGTCTTGAATGCTGATGTCAGGCACTATAATTGCTCTAGTCACTAGAGCTTCAAGGGGAAATTTCATGTTTTCGATCGGTGATCTCTCGCGTCGCACCGGGGTCAAGGTGCCGACAATCCGCTATTATGAGCAGATGGGCCTTGTCGCCGCACCCGAGCGTTCGGAAGGCAACCAGCGCCGCTATTCCAGGCAGGAGCTGGAGCGGCTGGCCTTCATCCGCCACGCCCGCGACCTCGGCTTCGCCGTTGACGACATCCGCTCCCTGATCGACTTGAGCGGCCACCCCGAGCAGCCCTGCGGCCACGCCGACAAGATCGCCGAGGAGCAACTGATCTCGGTGCGGGAAAAGATTGCCCAGTTGAAGCGACTCGAGGCCGAGCTCGAACGCATCGCCACGTGCTGCAATGGCCAGACGGTCGGCGACTGCTACGTCATCCGCGCGCTGTCGGATCATGCGCTGTGCGCCGATGAGCATGGTTGAGACACATCCTACAGCTCGATCCGGAACCGCAAGCTTTCCGCCCCGCCATAGGCGGCGTCCTCGAAGAAGCGTTCGACGAGCTTGCCGTCATTGGCCAGGATCACCTTGTGCGAGGCCGGATTGCCCGGCTTGGCGGTGATCTCGACGTGAGCCAGGCCGACCGCCCTCGCCTCGTCCAGCATCAGCCGCAGCGCCTCGGTGGCGTAGCCGCGCCGCCGCTTCCACGGCACCACCGCATAGCCGATATGGCCGAGCACATGCGGCGGCAGTTCCGCCGTGCCCTTCTGCCAGCGAAAGCCGATCGAGCCCGACGCCTCGCCATCCCAGATCCAGCGGCGGAAGCCCGGCAGGCGCGGCACTTTTTTGCCGTCGGGCAAGCTGATCGGGCCGCCCTTGGCCTGGGGATTGTCGAGGTCGGCAAGAAAGGCCACGGGATCCTTTTCGATGGCCGCGAGCTGCTCGCGCGTCGCTTCCATCAGCCGCACATTGTCCGGTGACCAGCCGCGCTCGAGCGCCACCTTGTAGGATGGCAGATGTTCAAGCGCGGGTTTGACGATTTCGATCATGGTGCACCGGCGGAGACGCTACGCCGATAAATAGCAGCATTGCCCGGCAAGGCACGGTCCACCAAGGAGCAGCCTCTTACGACAAGGCCGCGTTTCCATCGCTGGAAACGCGGCCCCGATCTTATGTCCTTGGGAGGACTGGAGCTCCGGCGCAGGCGCGCGGGAGTACCCTTATGCGAAGTCAGGCGATGTCGAAGCGGTCGGCGTTCATCACCTTGGTCCATGCCGCCACGAAATCCCTGGCGAATTTCTGGCTTGCATCCGCGGAGCCATAGACCTCGGCAAGCGCACGCAACTGGGCGTGCGAGCCGAAGATCAGATCGGCACGGGTGCCGGTCCACCTGACCGCCTTGGTCTTGCGGTCGCGCGCCTCGTACACCTCTTCCGAACCCGGAACAGAGCCGGCGGCCGGATCCCAGACCGTGTTCATGCTGAGCAGATTGACGAAGAAGTCGTTGGTCAAAGTGCCCGGCCTGTCGGTGAACACGCCGTGCTTCGATCCGCCGGTATTGGCGCCGAGCACGCGCAGACCGCCGACCAGCACCGTCAATTCCGGCGCGGTCAACGCCAGCAACTGCGCCCGGTCGACCAGCATGGCCTCGACCGACATCGGCTGCTTGCCCCTGACGTAATTGCGGAAGCCGTCGACCTTTGGCTCGAGCGCGGCAAAGGAATGCACGTCCGTTTGCTCCTGCGAGGCGTCCATGCGGCCTGGCGTGAACGGCACCTTCACCTCATGGCCTCCGTCCTTCGCGGCTTTCTCGACCGCGGCAACGCCGCCAAGCACAATCAGGTCGGCAAGAGAGACTTTCTTGCTGCCCGCGTTGAACTCCTTCTGAATGGCTTCGAGCTTGGCAAGCACCTTCGACAGTTCCGCCGGCTGGTTGACGTCCCAATCCTTCTGCGGCGCCAGTCGGATACGTGCCCCGTTGGCGCCACCGCGCTTGTCGGAATTGCGGAACGTCGAGGCCGAGGCCCACGCAGTCGAGACCAATTCGGAGACTGAAAGGCCCGATGCCAGGATCTTCGCCTTCAGCGAGGCGATGTCCTGCTCGCTGACCAGCTCGTGGTCGATGGCCGGGATCGGATCCTGCCAGATCAGCTCTTCCTTCGGCACGAGCGGGCCGAGATAGCGGGCGACCGGACCCATGTCGCGATGGGTCAGCTTGTACCAGGCGCGGGCGAAGGCGTCGGCGAATTGCTCCGGATGCTCGTGGAAGCGCCGCGACACCTTTTCGTAGGCAGGATCTACCCGCAGCGCGAGATCGGTGGTCAGCATCGCCGGCGCGCGGCGCTTTGACGGATCGTGCGCATCCGGAACGGTGCCGGCCCCGGCGCCACCCCTTGGCGTCCACTGATGGGCGCCGGCCGGGCTCTTGGTCAGTTCCCAGTCGAAGCCGAACAGATTGTCGAAGAAATTATTGCTCCACTTGGTCGGCGTCGTGGTCCAGGTCACTTCGAGGCCCGAGGTGATGGCGTCGCCGGCAATGCCGGAAGCATGCTTGCTCGACCAGCCGAGGCCTTGCGCCTCGATGATCGAGCCCTCTGGCTCCGCGCCAACCAACGACGCATCGCCGGCACCGTGCGTCTTGCCGAAGGTGTGACCACCGGCGATCAGCGCCACGGTCTCCTCGTCATTCATGGCCATGCGGGCGAAGGTCTCGCGAATGTCGCGGGCCGAGGCCAGCGGATCCGGCGTGCCGTTCGGCCCTTCCGGATTGACGTAGATCAGCCCCATCTGCACGGCGCCGAGATGGCCGCGAAGTTCACGGTCGCCGGAATAGCGCTTGTCGTCGAGCCACTTGGTTTCCGAACCCCAGTCGACGTCCTGCTCGGGCTCCCAGACGTCAGCGCGGCCGCCGGCGAAGCCGAAGGTCTTGAAACCCATCGATTCCAGCGCGACGTTGCCGGTGAGGATCAGAAGGTCGGCCCAGGAAATCTTGCGGCCATATTTCTGCTTGACCGGCCACAGCAGCCGGCGCGCCTTGTCGAGATTGGCATTGTCCGGCCAGCTGTTGAGCGGTGCGAAACGCTGCTGGCCTGCCCCGGCGCCACCACGGCCATCGCCGATGCGGTAGGTGCCGGCACTGTGCCAGGCCATGCGGATGAACAGCGGCCCGTAATGGCCGAAGTCGGCCGGCCACCAATCCTGCGAATCCGTCATCACCTGGTGCAGGTCCTTGATCACCGCATCGAGATCGAGCGACTTGAATTCCTCGGCATAGTCGAACTCTTCGCCCATCGGATCCGAAAGGTTCGATTGCTGATGGAGAACGCCAAGATCGAGTTGGTTGGGCCACCAGTCACGGTTGCTCCTGCTGGAGGATCCGTGTGCAACGGGGCATTTGCCGGCGCTGGGATCATCGGTCTGTGCGTCCATGTTCTTCTCCGATCGTGGCTGTGTTGAGCTGTTCAACTGCTGGGTGACAGGGACATAGAAATGTCCCTGGAGGCGGTCCGTTTCATGGCTGGCGCGATGACCATATGCCCGATACGCGACCGAATATGTTGGATGTCCTGTTGCTGCGGGCATGCGCCTCACCAGGCGGTCCCGGCTGCTCCTCATCTTCGTTGCGACTCGTATAGCAAAGCCGTCTGATTAATTTAAGTTGGATTTCCTGATTACAGCGATAAGATGACATTATGACAAACCTGACGCTGAAGCAGTTGCGTTATTTCGAGGCACTGGCGCGGCACAACCATTTCGGACGCGCGGCGGATGCCTGCGCCATCTCGCAGCCCGCCATCTCGGTGCAGATCCGGGAGTTGGAGGAAACGCTTGGCACGGCGCTTTTCCAAAGAGGCCCACGCCAGGTCCGGCTGACCAATTTCGGCGAGGAATTCGCCTTGCGCGTCCGCGACATCCTGCGCTCGGTGGACGAGCTGACGGATCTGGCCCGCGCCTCGCGCGACCGGCTGGTGGGACGGTTGCGCATCGGCGTGATCCCGACGATCGCACCCTATCTTCTGCCTGCCATCATCGGCAACCTCGCCCGCATGCATGACGGGCTCGATATCCACGTGCGCGAAACGCAGACGCAGAAGCTGATCCAGGAACTGGCCGACGGCCGGCTCGATGCGGCCATCGTTGCCTTGCCGGTGTCGGAACCCTCGCTGACGGAAATCGTGCTGTTTGCCGAGAACTTCGTGCTGGTCCGGCCCGGCGAGGATGAGGGAAAGCCGGTGCCCAACCGCGAAATGCTGCGCGAGATGCGGCTGCTCCTGCTCGAGGAGGGCCATTGTTTTCGCGATCAGGCGCTGTCGTTCTGCAACATGCATTCGGCACGGCCGCGCGAGTTGCTGGACGGCAGCTCGCTGTCGACCCTGGTGCAGATGGTCGGCGCCGGCGTCGGCGTCACCTTGATCCCCGAAATGGCCGTGCCGGTGGAGACGCGCTCCGCGGCAGTCTCTATCGCCCACTTCGCCAATCCCCAACCATCGCGGACGATCGGCATGATCTGGCGCAAGACAAGCCCGATCGCCAAACAGCTGCTGCTTATATCCGAAGTGGTTCGCCAGGCGGCCGAAGCATTGCGCGCGCAGCACAGTTCGGCATCGGTTGCACAGCCTCTGAAGCTGCCGGCAGCGGCCCAATGAAGGCAGACTGACCGGATCGTCAGCCTGCCGCGTGGAACCGGATTTCACCCTTGTTCAGAAAACAGGTCTTGTTGAACAGCGACAGATCCAGAGGGTTCGGTAACCGCACATCGCTGATATCGGGACATGGCTTCTTCGCCGGATCGTATGACCGATCGATCTGCGAGATGAAGACGAGGATCAATCCCTTGTCGCCGGCAAACGACTTCAGCGTGCGAACCTGCGCCATCAGGTCCGGATTTTGCCGCTTCTGGTCGAGCAGTTGCAGATAGTCGATCACCACCAGCGTGCCGCGCGGCACCGAGCCCAATGCCTTGACGATATAGTCGGCGCTGATGGCGTCGGAATTGTCGAACACGAACTGGTCGTTGAACCGCGCCGGATCCGCCCCGATGGCGCGAAACCGGTCGAGCACATCTCGTTGCGTATACTCCAGCGTGAAGAACACGCCGCGATGGCCTGATTTCATGGCTTCGATCGCGAGTTCGAGGCTCATCAGCGTCTTGCCGTGGCCGGGTCGCGCACCGACCAGAACCAGGTCGCCGGGCGCCAGTTGCGCAAACAGTACACCGGCAGGTGCCACCTCGGCCGCCTCGGCTGCCTCGGCTGCCTCGGCTGCAAGCAGGCTCCAACTGCTGAAACCTTCCCGTGCCGCAACACGATCGAGCGCTTCGTGGAGCGCAATCTTGCCCTCGCGGGACAACAGCCTGGCTTGACGCTTCAGATAATAGACCGGCGCGGACAACTTCATGCAAACCTCCTGGTGCGAGCAGTTTCCGCAATCCCTCCTTATGCCTGGCGCTCGAACAGTCGGTTCGCTGATCGGAAAGCCCTGCATGAACGATGCTTTCCCGGCGGAGGGAGGAGGCGTGGGCTGCGCCAGAATCAGATGATAGCTCAATCCCTGCGTATCGAAAATCGCAGACATTCAAAGATGCGGGGAGCCCGCTGCAAGCCTGGAGCCAGCATCCCGGCGTAGGAGCATTTGCGCGCGTCGATCTCCTTCATGGCTCTTCGTGCGGACTTGCGGAGGGCACGCGTTAACAAAGGGTGCGCTAAACAAGATGTGTTTCGCCTGATAATGCGAGACCCTTTATGATCGATTCCCGGCGGCAACACCGCAAGGAAATGGCTTTGGCAGGAGTTGATCCAGTGCGGTTGAGATTCGTCCCTCTGGGTATCGTCCCGATCCTCAGCCTCCTCGTCGCCGCCATTGCCTTGACGATGTCGGCTCGATCCTTTGCCGCACCATCTGACGTTCCGGCCTGGCTGCAGGCTCACATCGGCAACAGCGACGGCCAGATCTCACAAATTGTCCTCGAACGAGCCCGCGCGCTTTACCGGAAGAAGGTCGCGCAAGGTGCAGTCAAGAACCCCTGCTACTTCGCCATGGATGCGACGCGCCCCAGCGATCTGGGCGATGGCGTTCTGGGGCGCCGCTATTACGTCATCTGCGAAGCCAGCCAGTCGTTTCGCGCGATTTCGTCGGGTCATGGCAGCGGCCGGGATTTGAAAGGCGTTGTCGATTTTTCGAACAGCAAGCGGTGCGCGAAGAATTTCGGCAATGCGATGGATTCGTCGTTGACGGCCGGCGGCGGCTATATCACCCGCGAGGCAAAAACCTCGTTCAAGGGCTATTACCGCACCGTTGCGAAACAGGACGCGGTTTTCCAGCGCACCTTCATCCAGTTCGACGGCGAAGGCGAGGCCGCGAATGCCAGGCAGCGGGTGATCGGCGGCCATGCCGCCCAGGTGCTGCACGGCCTATGCCTGCGCAAAAACCCGAAAAGTTCGCATGCCGACCATGACGGCTTCGTGCCGTTCGGCAAACTGGTGGACTATGCCGGCGGCCGCAGCAATGGCTGCACCAGCTGGTCGCCGGCGGATGCGCAGCAGATCATCACCATGGTCAAGGACAATCCGACGACGCTCTATATCTACCCGGAATCGCGCGACATCGCCGCGGTCGCAGCCAACCATTCACAGCCGGGCGCCTACTGGAACGCGTCCTGCCTGAAGGAAATCGGCACACCTAAATTCTGGCCGCGAAAGACCCTCGAGCCGATCATCGCCCAATACAGGAAGGATCACCCGGCACCGCCGCCGCAGCCGCTGCCGATCTGCGAAGCGTCTTGAAGTCCGCATCGCACCGCCGCGCCGCTTTATGTTCGGCGTGCGAACCGCATTGATCGGCAGCCCTGCGACCCACCATCAATGATTCAATCCGATCTCCAAGGCCAGCGCGCCGGTAGCTCCGGTGCCCCGCCTCTCTCCTCGATGTCGCAACTCGAAACAGCTGTGTGCATAAGGGCCGGATGGATCAAGACTGGCTGAATGCTCTGGCCGAGGAAAGAATTTCCGGCACCACGTTCAGCCGATTGTGGTGGTTGGAACCAACGGCCTGCTACCCAGTTAGAAGGCCAGCAAGTCTGGTTACAGCCTTGCCGCTATATGAATCAGAACCCGCCGACGCAGTCTACGGCCTAGCAGGATGCCGTCCTTGCGGCGGCGTTGCCCGGCTGGGAAGCCGGTGTGGCTGCCTCCGCAACCTGGGCTGCACAGCCGCTGACGACATGCAGACACCGTCGCCGACAGCCAAACAATAGGAGGTATGCCGACATGAAAGCAGTCCGCATCCACGCTTTTGGCGGACCTGAGGTCCTTTCGATCGATCAAGTCCCCTCGCCTCAGCCGCTTGACGACGAGGTTGTGCTCAGGGTCCGCGCCGCAAGCGTCAATCCGATCGACTACAAGACCCGCGAAGGGTCGGTGAGCGAAACCCTGCCGATCACGCTCGGGCGCGACGTGTCCGGCACGGTGGAAATATGCGGTACGCGGGCGCATACGTTGAAGAAGGGCGACCCGTTATTTGCGATGCTTGGTCATGACCGGGGCGGCAATGCCGAATATGTCGTGGTCAAGGCGACGGAGGCGGCTGCGAAACCGGATCGTCTAAGCCATGTCGAAGCCGCGGCGGTGCCGCTTGCCGGCATCACTGCATGGCAGGGCCTTTTCGACCATGGCGGCCTCAAATCCGGGCAACGGGTTCTCATCCATGGCGGCGCCGGCGGCGTCGGTCATCTGGCGATCCAACTGGCCAAGGCCGCGGGCGCGTTCGTCGCGACAACCGTTTCCGCCGAGGACGTCGTTTTCGTGCGTGAGCTTGGCGCCGATCAGACGGTCGACTACAAGAATCAGCGTTTCGAAGAGGTCGTCAATGCGGTCGACCTGGTGTTCGACCTTATCGCGGGCGACACGCAGGACCGTTCCTGGGATGTGCTCAAGCCAGGCGGGACGCTCGTTTCCACTCTTTCCCAACCGTCGCAGGAAAAGGCAAACTTGCGTCGGGCGCGTGGCGTCTCCTATCTGGCCGAGCCGAATGCGGCGCACCTTGCCGAGATCGGCCGCCTCATCGACGCCGGCAAGGTCACCCCCTTCGTGCTAGCCACCTACCCTCTTGGAGAGGTCGCCAAAGCGGAAGAACGGCTGGAAAATGAGCATGTGCGTGGCAAGATCGTGCTTGAGGTTTCCGCCTAGCGAGTTGGTGCTTCTGCAGTCCCTCTCGAACGGGTTATCCGATCCGCGCCTCGCCGTCGCTGTCCGGCAGGTTCGGAAACAGCACCTTCAGCTTGTGCTCCGCGCTTGCCCAACTGCGCGTGTGATGTTGCAGAGGCACCAATTGCTCACCGCAAAGGCTAGAATGCCAACAGTCACGGCAAGACTGACTGTCGAGCCAATGACAACCTTGAGCATCACGCCGGCAAAGACACCGGCGATGGCACCGTTGACGACATTCACCATTCCTGCGGTTCCGGCGAACGCTTGCCAGGGCCTTGGCTTGAGGCCGACATCGGCCAGCAGAGCCGTTTGGTTGTCATGAGTGGAGTGAACCAGATAGCGCGCCATCGAGGGAGTAAGCTCGGTGTAGTAGTGCCTGATGCGTGCCATGCCGCGGGCGTGGACCATGTCTTCGATGGCCACCTGCACAGCCCTGACGAATGTCACCAGCCCGATGAAGTAGAGGCATGGCAACAGGATCAGGCTGAACAGCATGAAAGGAAGCCCCATCCTTGTCACCTGGGCGACGAAGGCAAGGGCGATCGTGGCGCTGGATACCGAAGTCAGGAACAAATTTGCGCGCTGATTCGCCTCCTGAGTCGTCGCCGCCCTGGCGGTCCCCAGCACCAAATGCTCCGTGGTCATCATCTGCAGGAGTTGCTGCCGGTTCTCGCCTTCATCGGTTTTTGTCTTCCTTGCAGGCATCGCAAAAAACCTGTTGCGGGACGCGCTCCCCCCACCCAATCAACTCCTCAAAGCCGCCCACCCAAGGAACGAACTGCTTCGGAAGGGGTTCCAGCGCAACAAAGAGCGGTTCCGTGATCCCGGAGCAGAGCCGGATCACAGACCGAGCCAATTTTGTAGACAGATAGCGAAACGATTGTCCCCAAGCATCGTTTCGAAACCAGACATGAATTTGATGAGGAGGCGATGATGAGCGCTACCGGTTTGGATGTTTTTGACAGGACGCTGCAGACGACCAACATTTGGCTCGACGAGATCATGGACGATCATGGTCCGGATCGGCGGATGCATGGCACATATTGGGCGCGGTCTTACGGACCGTAAGGGACAGGCTGCAGATCGGGCTTGCGGCCAAACTTGGGGCGGAACTGCCGATCCTGGTGCGCGGCGCCTATTACGACCACTACCGGCCCGCAGCCGAGCCGGACAAAACGCGCTCCCTTGAAAACTTCTCGCAGCACATCGGCGAGGAATTGAAATCGATCCGCCCCGTCGATCCCGAGGAGGCGGCACGCTCGGTGTTCCGAGTTCTTGCACGGCATATTGATCTGGGCCAGTCGGCCAAGGTGCGCGATGCGCTGCCGAAGGAAATCCAGGCGCTCTGGCCCGAGAGCCTCGGCGTCAAATAGCGACGGCAACGACTCTGACGGCCTCCGAGCGGCGCGCCGAGGCTGGCGTCCAGCAGGGCGTCAGTCCCGTAAACGGTGGCGGCATGATCCTGATGCTGCTCTGTCGCGACCTGCCTGGAGTCCAAACCGCGTTCTTTGGAATGCTGTGCCTTGTCGCGATTGGACAGAACCTTGTTTTCGAGCTTGTCCTTTGGCGTTACGGTCATGGCGCCTGTCCCGGAACCCTTTCCCTGCGAACCTGCTCCGATGTGTTTCTTGCTCCCGCGTGCCATGGGCTGCCTCCAATCTATGACAAATGTTCCAGGATCGGTGCTCATCTAGTCGTCAGGACGGTTTTTGTGATGGACGCTTTCCTGATTTTTGCCGCGAAGGATGTTGCGGTCGTCCGGATCGACGAGGTCCGGTGTGTCGGTTCTCATGTCCGATCCCTTGCGCAGCGCTTCGCGTTCCGCCGCTGATCGTTTCAGATCCGCCTCTGAATCGAAATCCTTGCCGGCGTTCTTTGTGTTTTCCCGCTCTTCAATGATGCGAATTTGTTGATCGTGGGTTTTGCGTCCAGTCATCGCTTCCTCCGGCGTGTTCGTGTTGGCGCTCGAAAGTCACCGGCCACCTCTAAGGTCGGGTCCGAGCCTGCCCTCGTGCTGATAATGGCAAGGTGACGGGATCGTTCCGAAAAGCGTTGAAGACGCTTTTCGCCAGATGGGCTCGGTTCGGCTTAGGCGCTCACGTTGACCGAGGCCGCCGCCCCTCTTCTGAACCATGGCCTCCTTCGAACGTTCGGCGACCACCGGACTGGCGCCGGACGCCTTTCCGTCGCGCTCCAGCTCAGCGCAGGAAATCGACCACAGCCTGGATGAACTCTGCCGGATACTCAATGTTCGACAGATGGACCGCGGGCAGCACGACCAGCTTCGCGCCGGGCACCGCCGCGGCAATCATCTCGCCGTGGCTGGCTGCTGTCACCGTGTCGTGCCGACCGGCGATCACCAGCGTCGGTCGCGGTATCAGTGCTACGGTACGGCGAAGATCGGCGTCGCGAACCGCCGCGAACAGGCCCGCCAGGCCTTGCCGGTCGATAGCCAGCAGCATGGTGCGAAACTCTTCGACCACGGGCTCGTTGGCGGCAACCATCGACGCGGGGAACCAGTTGCTCAGGAACGTCTCGGCGGTTTCCGACATGTCCGGTGCCTGCCGCACCGCGGCAATCCGCTCGTCGAAATAGCTTGCCGGCGAGAGATGAGACGAGGTGTTGCTCAGGATCAGCCGGTCGATCCGCTCGGGCGCGTGGATGCCGAGCCACTGCGCGACGAACCCGCCAAGCGACAGGCCAAGGAAATGTACGCGTTGCAGGTCGAGCGCGTCGAGCAGTTCGATGACGTCGCGGCCAAGCCGGTCGAGCGAGTAGGCGCCGACAGGAACGCTCGATCCGCCATGGCCGCGAAAATCGTAGCGCAGGATACGGAAATGCTTCGACAACTCGCCAACCTGCCTGTCCCACATGTGCAGCGTGGTGCCGATGGAATTCGATAGCACCAGCACCGGCTTGCTTGCCTCGCCGTCGAAGCGGTAGGCGATGCGCGTGCCGTCGCCCGTCGTGACGAAATTCAGCTTGTTCATGATGAAAATTCCTTCTGGAACGTTTGAATGAGGCCAAACGTAGCCGAGGGATAATTTTGTTGATATTACAAAGATGGGACAATCTTTGTAATAAAAACCGACATGACCGAATTTACTCTCCACGACCTTCAATGCTGCGATGCGGTGATTCGCACCGGCGGCTTTCAGCCTGCGGCGGCCGTGCTGCATCGCTCGCATCCGGCGGTGTTCGCTGCCGTCGCCAAGCTGGAGCGACAGCTCGACCTTTGCCTCCTGGACCGCAGCGGCTATCGCGTGCGTGCGACCGAGGCAGGGCTGTCGTTCCACCGCCGAGCGCTATCGCTGCTGCGCGAGCTGGATGGTTTGCGCGTCCATGCCGCCCAGTTGGCGATGGGTGAGGAAAGCGAGATCCACGTGGTGATAGGCGACCTGTGCCCGCGCCCGCATGTGCTGGGCATGCTCGGGCGGTTCTTCGCACAGTGCCCCGGCACCCGCCTGCATCTGCATTTCGAAGCGGTCGGCGGCCCATGGGAGCGTCTATTCGATGACGAAGCCGATCTGATCCTGCACTGGGTCGACAAGGGCGATGCGCGGGTGGAATGGGTCGATCTGTGCAAGGTGTCCTTCATTCCCGTGGTGGCGCCGGGCTTTCTGCCCGAGCGTATCGAGCAGCCGATCACCCTGGACCAGATGCAGGCACTCACCCAATGCGTCATGCGCGACAGCGCCCGCCATTCGCCACAACAAAACTATTCGCTGATCGAAGGCGCGCCGCAATGCCTCGTCGCCGACCAGGGCATGAAGAAGGAGATAATCCTGCAGGGCCTTGGCTGGGGCCACCTGCCCCGCTTCCTGATCGAGGAAGAACTGCATGACGGGCGCCTGCAATCCATTGCCGGCCGCCATCTGCCGGGCCGCACCGACGAACTGGTGGTGGCGCGGCGCCGCGACCGGCCGCATGGGCCGATCGCCAACCGGCTGTGGGATCATATCCAGCAGGAAGCGCCGGCATTGCGCCGTGCATTGTAGCCGAGGAGGCCCGGACAGATACCGACCAACCAGTCGCGAAAGGCGCAAGTGTAAATCGGTCGTTAATGACCGGCCGTGCAATGCTAGGACCTCGGGTCCCGTCCAGCGATCACTTCTTGACATACGCTCCAGGCTGGCGGCCGCTCTTCGGAGCCTTGGCGTCCTTTGAACGCTCCGCGATAGCGGGGCCGGCCCCGGACGTCTTTTCGGTTGCGGCGCTCGGCGTGCCTTGCCTTGGCGGGTTTTGTCCGTCCGACTGGCGGGTTCGGTCTTCCACTTCGCCCACCCGGCGGGTGAGCCCGATGCCGCCGGCGGGCTTCTTGTTGGCGGCCGCATCCTGGGAGAATTCATCGGAAGCGTCGGCATCGGTCTTTGCCGGATATTTCGTCGCACCGGTTTCATAGCGGGTTTCGTTCTCAGTCATGACATCTCTCCAATTGCATGACGGATAAACATCTCGGCGGTATCCGAGTTCCAACTCCTGGACTTCCGGACGGATCTGGGTTCCGGGAGCGCCCGGTCGGCCACCCAAGCGACGAGATGAGCAGCACCCTACTGCAGCAGACCCTTGACGATGCCGCTCGCCTTGCCGAAATCCATCTGGCCGGCATATTTCTGCTTCAGTGCGGCAATCACCTTGCCCATGTCCTTCTGGCTGGCCGCACTGGTCGCGGCGATCGCCTCGCGCGCCGCAGCCGTCACCGCCGCATCGTCCAACTGCGTCGGCAGGAAGGTGCGGATGATCTCCATCTCGCCGCGCTCCTGCGCGGCGAGTTCCGGCCGTTTGCCGTCGTCGAAGGCTTTGGCCGATTCCTCGCGCTGCTTCACCATCTTGGCCAGGATCTGCAGGATCTCCTCATCGCTGGCCGGCTCCTTGCCCGAACCGCGATTGGCGATGTCGCGGTCGTGAATGGCCGCTTGGATCAGCCGCAATGTCGGCAGCCGGTGCTTGTCCTGCGCCTTCATCGCGCTCTTCAGGGATTCGGCGATTTTGCCGCGCATGGTACATTCTCCTTCGATCGGCGCGGACAATAGCGCCGGGGGCGAGCCAAGGCAAACCCTGATATGCCGGGGCAAGCCACTGATTTTGCTAGGCGAAATAAAACATGGCGGCATTTCGCATGATCATTGACCGCTCTGCCCCCTTCCCCTATGTACTGGGCCTTGCATGAACGGAAATTTGACTGCGTGGAGGCCGCGAAAATCGCCGCTTCGCGCCGTTTGCCGCGCAGATGGCCCGCCGGGCCGGTTGCAGCGGGCAGCCCGATAGGAGTGCCGCCATGGCCGAGATGACCGCCGCCTCGACGCCCGCCTGGACCACTGAAAAGCCGACCGCCCTTCTGGTGCTGGCCGACGGCACCGTCATCGAAGGTCGCGGCCTCGGCGCCACCGGCTCCGCCGTCGCCGAAGTCTGCTTCAACACAGCACTCACCGGCTACCAGGAAATCCTCACAGACCCGTCCTATGCCGGCCAGATCGTCACCTTCACCTTCCCGCATATCGGCAACATCGGCACCAATGACGAGGACATCGAGGACCTCAATCCGGCCGCCCGCGCCGGCGCCGTTGGCGCCGTGTTCAAGGCCGATGTCACCGACCCGTCCAACTACCGCGCCGGCGCTGGTCTCGACCAATGGCTGAAGAAGCGCGGCATCGTCGCCCTTTCGGGCATCGACACCCGCGCGCTCACCGCGCTGATCCGTGAAAGGGGCATGCCCAACGCCGTCATCGCGCATGCGCCCGATGGCGTGTTCGACCTCGACGATCTGAAGCGCCGCGCCGCCGCATGGTCGGGGCTGATCGGGCTTGACCTCGCCAAGGAAGTCACGTCGGGCCAGTCCTCGGTCTGGCGCGAGACGCCCTGGGTGTGGAACGAAGGCTTTGGCGAGCAGACCGAACCGACAATGCACGTCGTCGCCATCGATTATGGCGTCAAACGCAACATCTTGCGCCTGCTCGCCGGCCTCGGCGCCAAGGTCACGGTGGTGCCGGCCAAGACCGGCGCCGAACAAATCCTTGCCATGCAGCCGGACGGCATTTTTCTCTCCAATGGCCCCGGCGACCCGGAAGCCACCGGTGACTATGCCGTGCCGGTCATCCGGGATCTGTTGAAGACCGACATCCCGGTGTTCGGCATCTGCCTCGGCCACCAGATGCTGGCACTGGCGCTGGGCGGCAAGACCGCCAAGATGCACCAGGGCCATCACGGCGCCAACCATCCGGTCAAGGACCACACCACCGGCAAGGTCGAGATCGTCTCGATGAACCACGGCTTTGCCGTCGATGCCGACTCGCTGCCATCGGGCGTCGAGGAAACCCACGTCTCGCTGTTCGATGGTTCGAACTGCGGCATCACGCTGACCGGCCGGCCGGTGTTCTCGGTCCAGCATCACCCCGAAGCCTCCCCCGGCCCGCAGGATTCGCACTACCTGTTCCGCCGCTTCGTCAATTTGATCCGCGAAAAGCGCGGCGAGGAATTGCTGGCCGAACGGGCCTGATCCTTTGAGGATCGGCTGTTAGCTATAATATCGCTTAACGCAAAGCGATAAATGCGATATTATTTGTTGTGAAGACGATCATCCTTTCAGTATCGGCGGCTCGCGATCTCGATAACCTGCCGGCGGATGTCCGCGAGCAGGTTTCCGAAGGTTTGATCACTTACGCCGTCAGCGGTCGTGGAGATGTAAAGCGTCTTGCCGGCCGGAACGGTTATAGACTGCGTATCGGCCGCTACCGCGTCATATTCGACGAAGACCGCACCACGATTCTCGCGATCTACATCGGCAAGCGTGAAACGACGACCTATAGCAGGCCATAGGACAGGACATCATCATGAACGCCCCGCAAATCATCAAGACCTCAACCGGCGAAGAACTGGTCGTCATCCCGAGGGCCGACTACGAGGCATTGCTGCATGCCGCTGAAGAAGCCATGGATGCTGCGGATGTGGCGATCTACGATGAACGGAAGGCCGAGCTCAAAACGGAAAAGCCCCTGCCCGCTGCCGTGACCATGGATATCCTGCGGGGCTCGAGCCGGCTCAAGGCGCTGCGCAATTGGCGCAACCTGACCCAAGCCGATTTGGCGACTGCTATTGGTGTCAGCCAGGGTTTCCTGTCCGACCTCGAATCCAATCGTCGCAAACCATCGCCGCAGACCAGTGCCATGCTGGCAAAGACGCTGGATATCCCCGGCGAATGGATCGAAACCTAGAGCAATCCCGGGAAAAGTGTGAAACGGTTTTCCGTCCGGGAATTGCGTCAAACAAAGACTCTAGTATCTCGTCCTACGCCACCGGCCGGCCTTCGCTGGCTTCCAGGATGGCGAACCATTGCTGGCGGTCGAGGCTGATCTCCAACGCCTTGACCATGGCGGCCAGCCGTTCCGGCTTCATCGAACCCAGCACCGGCACCAATCGGGCCGGATGGCGCAATAGCCAGGCGATCGCGACGGCAGCCAGATCGCCGGCTCCGATCTCGGCGGCCACCGCAGCAAGCGCTGCCCGCACCCGCGCCTCGCCCCTCCTTGCCGGTGAACAGCGAGCCGCCCCCGAGCGGCGACCAGATCATCGGCGCATAGGCAAGGCGCTGCGCGTGGTCCAGGCTGCCGTCGGTCAATGCGGCCGTTTTCAGCACCGACATTTCGATCTGGTTGGTGGCGAGGGCGAACGGCAACCGTGAGGCCAGCAGATCGAACTGCGACGGCGTGAAGTTGGAGACGCCGACCGCCCTCACCTTGCCAGATGTGACCAGCTTGGCAAGAGCTGCCGCCGTCTCGTCGGCATCCGTCAGCGGGTCGGGCCGGTGCAGCAGCAACAGGTCGATATAGTCGGTGCCGAGATTGGCAAGCGACCGCTCCACCGACGCAACAATATGGCCGCCACCGGTATCGTAGTGCTTCAGCCGGTTGTCCGGCCGGTTTGGCGACTTCAGCACGATATCGCATTTCGAGATCAGCTCGATGCTGTCGCGCTTGCCTTCCCAGCGCGCCAATCCCGCACCGAAGGCCGCTTCCACCTCGTAGTTCCCATAGATGTCGGCATGATCGAAGCTGGTCAGGCCGAGATCGACGGCGGTGCCGATCAGCCGTGCGACCTGATCGGCATCCGGGCGGGCGGCGCTGAGATCGCCGTATAGAGCAGCGGCGTGATGATCGAGGTGATCGAGAAGATCGAGGTCATCGCCCCCTGCAATTCGCCTTGCGCCGATGGCGGCACTTTGGCGGCGGCGAGGCTCCTCAGCGGTGGATCGGCCAGCGCTTCCAGACAGCCGACGACGATCACCGCATAGATCATCCAGCCTTGCGACGCGAAGGCATAGCCGAAGGCGCTGGCTGCCGTGAATGTCAGGCCGATGACCGCCGTCTTCCACTCGCCAAGCCTCGGGATCACGCGCGGCAGCACCGTCGCCATGACGATCGCACCGCACAGGCCGAAGGCGCCGAGCGAGAAGCCGATCTGCTGCTCGCTCCAGCCATAGCGATAGCTGGAGACGAACGACCAGACCGCCGGATACATCATGTGCCCGAGCGTCATCAGGAAGAAGACAAGCCCGATCCAGCCGATGCCTTGATATTGGCGCATCTGGAGCAGCGTGCCGACCGGGTTGGCGCGTTTCCACTCGAAGCGGCGGCGATGCTTGTCATCGAGCGTTTCCGGGAGGAAAAACAACGCAATGAGGAAATTCACGAAGGCGAGCCCGGCGGCGAAATAGAACGGCACGCGCGGCCCGAACGTACCGAGCAGCCCGCCGAGAACCGGCCCGATGACGAAGCCGACGCCAAACGCGATACCGAGCAAGCCGAAATTCTTTGCCCGGTTCTCATTATTCGAAATATCGGCGATGAAGGCTGAAGTCGTCGAATAGCTGGCGCCTGAAATGCCGGCCAGCACACGCCCGATGAACAGCATCGGGTAGGACCAGGCGACCGCGCAGATCAGATTGTCGATGGAGAAGGTCAGCACCGATGCGAGCAGGATCGGCCGCCGCCCGAACCGGTCGCTCAAGCCGCCCATGATCGGCGCGAAGACGAACTGCATCGCCGCATAGACGAAGAACAGCCAGCCGCCTTCGATCGCCGCGCCGCTGATGCTGACCCCGGTCAATTCCCTGAGATAGGCCGGCAGCACCGGCATGATCATGCCGAAGCCGATAATGTCGAGCAGCAGCGTGGTGAAGACGAGCGCAAGGCCCCGTCTGGCGGTTTTAGGGTCGATCATGCAGGATCAAGCTCCTCTGCTCGCCCTCAGGCGCAGGCGGACGCACTTATAGGCGAGCCCGCCGCAAGGAACAATGTGGGAACAGGCTGATTCTATTCATCCTGACACCCCCTGACGGCAGCATCGCCGGCAGGTGAAGCTCGAAAACGGTCTGTCAGATCGGCCCACTCAGCGTGTTGCACTCCGACAGCTTGCCGCTCTTGTAACCACGCGCCAGCCAGGTCTGCCGCTGCTGCGAGGTGCCGTGGTTGAAGCTTTCCGGCACAACATAGCCTTGCGTCTTCTTCTGCAGCGTGTCGTCGCCGATCTGCTTGGCGGCGTTCAGTGCGCTCTCGATGTCGCCCTGCTCCAATATGCCTTTCTGCCCGGTGTAATGCGCCCACACGCCGGCAAAGCAGTCGGCCTGAAGCTCGATTCGCACCGACATCTGGTTGGCTTCGACCTCGCCCATGCTTTGCCGCATCTGGTTGAACTTGGACATGATGCCGGTCAGGTTCTGCACGTGGTGGCCGACCTCATGCGCAATCACATAGGCGCGGGCGAATTCGCCCGAGGCGCCGAACTGCTGGTCGAGCTGCTGGAAGAAGGTCATGTCGAGATAGACCTTGTGGTCGCCGGGACAATAGAACGGTCCGGCCGCCGCGGAAGCGAAGCCGCAGGCCGAGCGGACCTGGCCGGAAAACAGCACCAGTTTCGGATCCTCGTAGGTTAGGCCCTGAGATTTGAAGATGCCGGACCAGGTGTCCTCGGTCTCGGCCAGCACGGTGGCCACGAACTGCTTCATCTCGTCATTGGCCGGTGTGGCACCGTTGTCCTGTCCGCTGTTGTCGGTGATCTGGCCGCCGCCGCCCGGCAGCAGGCCGCCGTCGCCGCCACCCAGGATCGTCGACGGATCGAAGCCGAAATACCATCCGGCCAGCACCACCAGGATGACGAGGAAGATGCTGCCGCCGCCACCGGTGCGGCCGCCGATCGGAATGCGGAACTGGCCACCGCCGCCGCCGAGTCCGCCACCGCCGCTGTCGCTGCGGTCGTCCTCGATATTGTCACTCTGACGACGGCCCTTCCAGAGCATGGCAACTCCTCGTGCAGCAACTTCCCCGTTGTTCCGGGGCAACAAACAATTATCCCAATGGTTGCGCCAAGTCACAGCATTTTTCGATGGCCTTTTTGGCCATACGGGTCGCCTTGCGGCCAAGCTCGTTGCGGCGAGCGGCTCGGCGTTGCAATCGTCCCCATGGCCGAGACTATCGAAGACCGTTAATGTCCGTTTCTCTGGGAAGCGAGGGGCGCTTGCGGACGATCGGCCAATTCCTGCTGTTGCTGACGGCATTGACTTGTTTCGGCATCGGGTCCGCCCGTGCCGCCACGCTCGATTCCAGCGTTGCCGTCACCGATCCCGCCACCTTGCAGGCGCTGGAGCGTGGTGGCCTGTCGATCAGCCGCCTGCTGGGCCCGGCACTCGGCCTCACCCGCGAGGTCGACAATCGCGGCCTGTTTTCGGTGCCGGCGCTGGCCACGGTGCGCGACACAGTCAAGCGGCAGATAGCCGACGAGCCGAAGACCAGCCCCGACCCCTATGTTGCTGCCATGGCGAAGTCGAAGGACACCAGCCAGAAATTCAATCCGAAATACATCGATGACGACGGCTCGACGCTGGACCTGACCGGCGTCGTCAACCGCATGGACCGCGGCTATCTCGGCCACACCGAATGCGGCGAAATCCGGCTGATCTACCGTTTCCACTATTCGGTCGCGGAAAAGCCTGTGAAGGGAAAGGCGGGCCAGCGCATTTCCTCGCGCCTGCCGCTGACCATGAGCCTGGTGTTCAACGCCAAACCCAGGCAGGCACAAGCGCGCGCCTCGAAGGACCTGCCAAGCGCCACTGACGTGTCCTGCGCCGATGTTGCCCAGCGCTGGCTGGCAGCTGGAAAAAAAGACCTGCCACCCGACCAGCTTGCCGCCTGGCTGCGCTCCGACGAAGGGCCGCTGTCAGGCACCATGCTGAATTCGTCGCAGATCATGCGGCTCGAACTCAACATGCAGGTGCTCAGGCTGTCGGCCTCGACGCGGCGCGATTTCGGCGGCCATGCCGAATATCTCCTGAAGATCTTCAAATGGGATCCGGCTGCGTCCAGCTTCTATGAAGCGAAGATGGAAAACCAGATCGACCGCGCCATTGTGCTGGCCGACAAGCCGTCCTTCGCCAAATGGCTGCTCACCGACCGCAACATCTACGACCTCGACCATGGCCGGCTGGTGATCGACGAAAAGTTCCTGGCCAGGAGCGCCGTCTCCGTCGCCCCCGGCGGTCTCAGCCGGTCGCAGAACAACATCGTCTACGGGCTGGTCGACGACGCGGACATCGACAAGGCGCTGAAGAACTATGTCGCCAGGGGCAACACACTCTCGACCATCAAGTCGGTGGCCGGCTTCAACTTGCGGCTCAACGAGATGAGCTGCACCGGCTGCCATCAGACGCGTGGCATTGCCGGTTTCCACTACACCGGCGCAGATCCGGTGAGCGAGCCGCGCCGCAACGCCGTCTTCGTGCCGGGCTCGGCCGTGTTCTTCGCCGACCTGCCGCGCCGCCGCGCCATCGTCGAGCAGTTCGCCGCCGGCAGTCAGCTAGACTTTACGCGCAGCTTCGCCGCCCGTCCGGACGCCAGATATGCCGAGGCGCTGAAGGGCACCGACCTCTACAATGGCTGGGGCTCGATCTGCTATCGCGGCGAGGATGCAAGTTTCAAGGACTGGAGCTGCGGTGCGGGCCTGCGCTGCGCCGGTGTCCACGAAAGCGCCTTCCATCCAGGCTTCGGCACCTGCGTCAGCGAAGCAGGCACGGTGGTCGGCGACCCCGTCGAGTTCGGCGAGATCAAGATGTCGAGCTGGGGCAGCGACCAGTATTGCCGCCTGTCGCCGGCCACCGCCAAGGCCTGCGCCATCGACTCCGCGAAGGACAAGAAGCCGCTGGTCAAACTCGCCGGCTATGGCGCCGCGCGCCAGCGCTACGACAATCCGCAGCAGAAGACCGGCGGCTTTCCCGGTGGCATGCTGCGCAAGGCAAGCTGCGACAAGCTTCCCGACGAAGCAACGTGCGGGCGTCTGGCCAAGACCGGCTTCAACGACTGCATCGCGTCGGGCAAGGACCACAAATTCTGCACGAAGGAATTTACCAAGACCGCCGGCCTACGAGCCTGCGACAAGGCGCATCCCTGCCGCGAGGACTACATCTGCACCGCAGGCTATGACGATCTGGCGGAAGCGAAAGCTGGCAAAGGCACCTGCATTCCGCCCTATTTCATCTTCCAGTTCCGCGTCGACGGCCACCCGCGCAGCTGGGTGCAGGACGTCCGCGAGTGAGGGAACGGTTTGTTGAAAGCGCCGCCACCACGTTCCGGCAGACGGCGTTCGCCGAGAACAGCTGACGTCAACCTGACAGACGTCTAATCTTCCTGCTTGGCGCCGGCGCTCTTGCCGTCGGAGCTCTTCGAACGTTCCTCGAAACGAGCCGCGCCCTTTTTCAACGGATGGCCGGTCTCCGCTTCGGTCTTGCGCTCATCCCTGGCCGCCGCCTGTTTCAGTCCCTCGGCAGCCTGCTTGCCCTTTGCGGTCGGTGCCTGTTCAACGCCCATCGCTTCCTCCCTTGCCGCTCGCCTTGCGCGGATGTCAGACCCAACGTGCTCAGCGTGCGAGGGTTCCGGTGGCTGGGGAAATCCAGGCGGAAGCTCAGCGCACTGCTGTCATGGCCTTGCGGAAGGCTTCCAGCGTCTCGGCGCTGACATGGTGCTCGATGCCCTCGGCGTCGATGCGCGCCGTCTCGGTGCTGACACCGAGCGAGCGCAAAAAGGCTTCCACCGTCTGGTGGCGGATGCGGCTCTCCTCGGCGACCTTGCGGCCGGCATCGGTCAGGAAAACGCCGCGATAGGGCTTTCGCGACACCAGCCCGTCGGCGCACAGCCTGGTCAGCATCTTGGCCACCGTCGGCTGGGCGACGCCAAGGCGTGCGGCGATGTCGACCTGGCGCGCCTCGTTGCCGTCCTCGATCAGATCGGCGATCAGCTCAACATAATCCTCGACCAGCGCGCTGCGGCGCGCTTCGCGCTGCTGCCGGAATCCCTCCGAATGAATTTCGGCGTCGAGCAGCGGCTCACGCGGGACTGGTCTGTTCTTCGGCGCCAATACGCGCTCCTCCCGAGGCTATCACCCGTCCACGCTTTCATAGCACGGGCTCTGATTCTTCAGGCCGTTTATTTGCATTCCGCCACAGGTGCAACCAGCGCTTCCGATTGCCGTTTCACCCGATGACCGCCAGCCGCCTAAAAGCAACGACAATGAAATATAGCATATTGCATAATGTTGAGCCATGGCATAGCTTGAGGCAACATCGTCCAGTCCCGCGGAAAGCCCTCCTTCATGTCTGAAGCCGAAGCCACAGCCTCCCGTTCCTCATGGCGGTTCGCCAGGCCCGACGAGGACGAGCAGCCCAGCCTGCGCGAAGTCAATTCCTCCATCGCCGTGCCGAACTCGGGCGTCTGGTTCCGTCGCCTGTTCGCCTTCATGGGTCCCGGCTACATGGTCTCGGTCGGCTATATGGACCCGGGCAACTGGGCGACGGATCTCGCCGGCGGCGCGCAGTTCGGCTACACGCTGCTGTTCATCATCATGCTGTCCAACCTGATGGCGATCCTTTTGCAGGCGCTGGCGGCACGGCTCGGCATCGCCACCGGCCGCGACCTCGCCCAGGCCTGCCGCGCCTACTATCCCCGTCCAGTCAATTTCGTGCTGTGGATCGCCTGCGAACTGGCCATCATCGCCTGCGATCTGGCCGAAGTCATCGGCACGGCGATCGCGCTGCAACTTCTGTTCGGCATTCCGCTGATCGGCGGCGCCATGCTGACGGCGCTCGATGCCTTCCTCGTGCTGCTGTTGATGAACAAGGGCTTCCGCTATCTCGAAGCCTTCGTCATCGCGCTTTTGATCATCATCTTCAGCTGCTTCGCCATCCAGATCTTCGTCGCCGCCCCGCCGGCCGGCTCGATCCTGCATGCCATGTTCGTGCCGTCGTCGGAAATCGTCACCAATCCGGCGATGCTCTACATCGCCATCGGCATCATCGGCGCCACCGTCATGCCGCACAATCTCTATCTGCACTCCTCGATCGTGCAGACCCGTGCCTATGAGCGCACCGACAAGGGCAAGCGCGATGCCATCAAATGGGCAACGACGGACTCGACCATCGCCCTGATGCTGGCGCTGTTCGTCAACGCCTCGATCCTCATCGTGTCGGCGGTCGCCTTCCATAACACCGGCCATCAAGACGTTGCCGAGATCGGCCAAGCCTTCGAGCTGCTGTCGCCGCTGCTCGGCCTCGGCATCGCCTCGATCCTGTTCGCGGTGGCGCTGCTGGCTTCCGGCCTCAACTCCACGGTGACGGCGACGCTTGCTGGCCAGATCATCATGGAAGGCTTTCTGCGCCTGCGCATCCCCAACTGGGCACGCCGACTGCTGACGCGCGGCCTCGCCATCATCCCGGTGGTGGTCGTCACCGCGCTCTATGGCGAAAAGGGCACCGGCCAGTTGCTGGTATTCAGCCAGGTGATCCTGTCGATGCAGTTGCCCTTCGCAGTCGTCCCGCTGGTGCAATTCGTCTCCGACAAGAAGAAGATGGGCAATCTCGCCATTCCGCGCGGCGTCGCCGCCCTTGCCTGGGTGGTCGCCGCAGTCATCCTGGGGCTCAACTTCAAGCTGCTCTACGACACCCTGTTCGGGATCGGCTAAGCTCCGCCTCGCCGGGAAATCGACTACCCTCTGCGCAGAGGGTAGCCTCGCGACAAATTGGCAATCCGCGCTATGTTGTCCCGCAGCATGGCCCGGATCGAAGACATCAGGAAATTCTACGCGCGGCTGCTGGTCGCCAATGCCGGCTCGCCCGACCCACGCCTGGAAGCGGCTTTCGCCGAGGTGCCACGCGAAGCGTTTCTTGGTCCCGGGCCGTGGACGGTCATCGCCGGCAACGGCAAGGTCACGACGCCGAGCGCCGACCCGGCTCATATCTATCAGAACGTGCTGGTGACGCTCGACGACGACAAGGGCATCAACAATGGCGAGCCCTTCCTGCACGCCATGTGGATCGGAAAGCTTGCGCCTAAACCTGGTGAGGCCGTCACTCATATCGGCGCCGGCACCGGCTACTACACCGCCGTGCTGGCCAGGCTGGTTTTACCAGGCGGCACCGTCACCGGCTTCGAACTCGACGAAAAACTGGCCGATCTGGCGCGCAAAAATCTCGAAGCATATGGCAATGCAACGGTCGTCCATGGCGATGCGGTGACGACGCCCCTGCCGCCATCCGACATCATCTATGTCAATGCTGGCGTCGCAGCGCCACCAGCAGGGTGGCTGAAGGCGCTGCGACCTGGCGGCCGCATGATCTTCCCCTGGCGCCCGGCCGAGCGCGTCCCACTGGCGGTGATGGTGATCCGCACGCAAAAAGGCTTCGCCTGCGATCCGTTCATGCGATCGTGGTTCATTCCCTGTGTCGGCGCCTCGCTCGCAGACTCAGCGTCGAGGATCCCGACGCGCGAGCAGGCCGCGCGCAGCCGCTCGATCTGGCTGGTCCAGGACAGGGCACCGGACGACACCGCCACCGCCATATCGGGCGATGTCTGGTTCTCGTCGGAAGATCTCCACCCCGGGCCTCGCAAATGATGGTGGTTTGCCAAAATTTCATATGTCCTGTCGGACCGGTGGCTCGTCGCCCGTCCTTGGGCTGAAGTCCGGCCACGACGGCGTGGATCGAAGAACGGGAGCATTGGAATGAGAAAGATCATCTCTGCGACATTCGTCAGCCTTGACGGCGTCATGCAGGCACCCGGCGGCCCGGAAGAGGATCCGGCCGGCGGCTTCAAGTTCGGCGGCTGGACCTTCCATTACGTTGACGAGGCGGGGGCCGCGGCGATGGATGAACTGTTCTCCAAGCCTTTCGCCCTGCTGCTCGGCCGCAGAACCTACGACATCTTCGCCGCCTACTGGCCGTATCAGAAAGATCCGATCGCGGATGCCTTCAACCCCGCGACCAAATATGTGGCGACGCATCGGCCTGACACCCTCACCTGGCAGAACACGCAAGCGCTCGGACCCGATATCATCGCGACGTTGCGCCGCCTCAAGCAGGAGGATGGGCCGGACCTGCTCATCCAGGGATCTGGCGATCTGATCCAGACTTTGCTCGCCAACGGGCTGATCGACGAAATTCGGCTGATGATCTTCCCGCTATTGCTGGGCAAGGGCAAGCGGCTGTTCGGCGACAGCGCGATGCCGGCCGCCTTCAAGCTCATCAAGTCGCAGGCAACCAGCACCGGCGTCATCATGGCGACCTACGAACGATCAGGCGAGATCAAGGTTGGGTCGTTTGTCACAGGGGAGCCGTCCGACGCCGAGCTCGAACGGCGCAAGAACTGGAAGTAGCAGGACGGCCTTTGCACCCTTTCCTCTCCCCCGATCGACGGGGTAGAGGAACCCAAGTTCTGAGAAGTCTCTCAAGCCGCCACCGGCCGTCGTGCCAGCCCATCGCGGATATGGCGTGCGAATTCCTGCGCCGCCGGCCCTACCCCATGCCTCGGCAGATGCAGGTTGATGGCAAAATTCGGCAGTGGCGGCAGGCCGGACTCCGGTGGCAATATGTCGAGATCCGCCGGAACCGTGGAGGCTAGCCAGGCGGTGACGGCGAGGTCGGAGCGCACCGTCGCCGTCGTCGCGTCGATGTTGCCGTTTTCGAACACGGTGCGCCACTCCAGCCCATGCTCACCGAGCGCCGCCAGCACCGCCGGGCGGAAGGCGCAGGTGTCGGCGACGATCGACACCGGCAGCGGCCGCTTGGCGCGGGCAACGCCGCCCTTGGCGCCGACCCAGACCAGCCGGTCGATGGCAAGGCACTCGCCCGCCGACGGGCCGACGCGTTCCTCGATCACCGCAAGTTCGATGGTCCCGGCCGCAAGGGCAGCAGCCAATTCCGGCGACGAGGCGCAGACCAGCGATATCTCGACCTGCGGATAGGTCTCGGCATAGGTCTTCAGCACCGGCGCCAGCAAGGTGCCGACAAGGTCGTAGGGCACGCCGAGCCGCACCTGGCCGGCCACCGGTGTCCCAGCCATCTCCGCCCAGATCTCGTCATTCAAGGCCAGCAACCGCTTGCCCCTGCCGAACAGCTGTTCACCGGCGCGCGTCAGCCGCAAGCCGCGCCGGTCGCGCTCGAAGAGGCAGGAGCCGAGCGCCTCCTCCAGCCGCTTGACCTGCTGGCTGACAGCACCTTGCGTCAGGTGCAGCGCATTGGCCGCCGCCGTCATGCTGGCCTTGTCGGCGACGGTGATGAAGGTGCGGATCAGCGCCATGTCGAGATTTCGGATCATGGCTGGCATTATCCATCCTAATGCCGACCATGGCAAACATTGCATTTACTGAAGTTCGCGCGCAGCTACGATCGCAGCCCTGACAGAGGACGCCGCATGCTCGAGCCCATTCTCCCGCTCATCCTGTTTGCCATCGTCGCCACCACCACGCCCGGCATCGCCACAACCCTGTCTACGGCGTCCGGCGCCCAGTTCGGGTTTCGCCGTTCCGTGCCTCTGCTGGTCGGCAGCGCCGCCGGCCTCGCCACGGTGACGGGTGCCGCCGCCGCCGGGCTCGCCGGTCTGCTGCTTGCCATGCCTTCGCTGCAACTGGCCATGAAGGTCATCGGCTCGCTCTATCTCCTCTGGCTGGCGATCAAGATCGGCCGCAGCGGACCGCCCAATCTGGATGTGAGCATGGCCAGGCCGAACAGCTTTCTCGGCGGCGCCGGCATTCAATGGATGAACCCGAAGGGCTGGGCGATGGGGCTGGGCGCCGCGGCCTCGTTCGCGGCGCTGGCCAGCGGGCCGATGCAGCTCGCGCTGCTGCTCGGCGCCACTTTCGGCCTCGCGGCGGCCGCCTCGCTGTCGCTGTGGTGCGTGGCCGGAATGGTGCTGGCGCGGCTGCTCAAGACCGAATGGCAATGGCGCGCGCTCAACATCGTGCTGGCGCTGGTGCTGGCCGCCTCGATCATTCCGATGTGGCGGACGGCGTAAAGCGCGGCCTTGCAGAACCTGGGTTCCTCGCCCCCGCAACGCGGGGGAGAGGTGGCCGCGAAGCGGTCGGAGAGGGGGCTTCGTAGGGCGGATACTTCTTGAAACTTGATCTCCGTCGAGCCAGTCCCCCTCTCCGTCTCGGCTTCGCCGAGCCACCTTGTATCTACACGAGAGAGATTTCGTGGGATTAGAGCGATTGAGCCAAGGTC
>NZ_JAMYOI010000037.1:0-57686 GCF_040319775.1 Mesorhizobium sp. M0870 | reverse complement strand
TGTCAGCTTCGCCGGCCGAAATGCCAGATGCGACCGTCTCCACAACGGATTCGGTGGACGAAACGGTCGTGTCAGCGAACCGTCTGGCCGAGCGTTTTTCCTCCAAGTGCGTTGGTGCGCAAGGCTCGAACGAGATCCTCGGGACTGCACCTCCAAGGTGTCGATCATGTTCGGCACACAAGGAAAGGGCGGCATTGCTGCCGCCCTTGCCACTGTAGGTTGATAGGGGCTGGATTAGAAATCCATGCCGCCCATGCCGCCCATGCCGCCGCCGCCCATGCCGCCAGGCATGCCGCCGCCAGCCGACTCCTTCTTGGGAGCCTCCGCGATCATGGCTTCGGTGGTGACCAGCAGGCCGGCGACCGAGGCCGCGTCCTGGAGGGCCGTGCGGACAACCTTGACCGGATCGACGATGCCCATGGCGATCATGTCGCCATACTCGCCGGTCTGGGCGTTGTAACCGAAGGTCAAGCCCTTGTTCTCAAGGATCTTGCCGGCAACGATCGATGCTTCCGCACCGGCGTTGGCCGCGATCTGGCGGGCCGGAGCCTGCAGCGCACGACGAACGATGTTGATGCCGGCGGCCTGGTCGGCATTGACGCCGGTGACCTTGATGTCGGCCGAAGCGCGCAGGAGAGCGACGCCGCCGCCTGCAACGATGCCTTCTTCGACGGCCGCGCGGGTCGCGTTGAGGGCGTCATCGACGCGGTCCTTCTTTTCCTTGACTTCGACTTCCGTCGCACCGCCGACGCGGATCACCGCAACGCCGCCGGCGAGCTTCGCCAGACGTTCCTGCAGCTTCTCCTTGTCGTAGTCCGAAGTGGTCTCTTCGATCTGCTGCTTGATCTGGGCAACGCGGCCCTGGATCTCGGCCTTCTTGCCGGCACCGTCGACGATGGTGGTGTTCTCCTTGGAGATCGACACCTTCTTGGCGCGGCCGAGCATGTTGAGGCCGACGTTCTCGAGCTTGATGCCGAGGTCTTCGGAGATGACCTGGCCACCGGTGAGGATGGCGATGTCTTCCAGCATGGCCTTGCGGCGATCACCGAAGCCCGGCGCCTTGACGGCGGCGATCTTCAGGCCGCCACGCAGCTTGTTGACGACCAGCGTGGCCAGGGCCTCGCCTTCGACGTCTTCCGAGATGATGAGCAGCGGCTTCGAGGTCTGCACGACGGCTTCGAGAACCGGCAGCATCGCCTGCAGGTTGGACAGCTTCTTCTCGTGCAGGAGGATGTAGACGTCCTCGAGCTCGGCAACCATCTTGTCGGCGTTGGTGACGAAGTAGGGCGAGAGATAGCCGCGGTCGAACTGCATGCCTTCGACGACCTCGAGTTCAGTCTCGGCGGTCTTGGCTTCCTCAACCGTGATGACGCCTTCGTTGCCGACCTTCTGCATCGCTTCGGCGATCATCTTGCCGACCGACTCGTCGCCATTGCCGGCGATCGTGCCGACCTGGGCAACTTCCTCGGAGGTCTTGATCTTCTTGGCAGCCTTGCCGAGCGCCGCGACGACTTCGGTCACGGCCAGATCGATGCCGCGCTTCAGGTCCATCGGGTTCATGCCGGCGGCAACGGCCTTGTTGCCTTCCTGGACGATCGACTGCGCCAGAACGGTCGCGGTTGTGGTGCCGTCACCGGCGATGTCGTTGGTCTTCGAAGCAACTTCGCGGATCATCTGCGCGCCCATGTTTTCGAACTTGTCGGAAAGTTCGATTTCCTTGGCGACGGTGACCCCGTCCTTGGTGATGCGCGGTGCGCCGAACGACTTGTCGATGACGACGTTGCGGCCCTTGGGGCCGAGGGTGACCTTCACCGCGTCGGCGAGGATGTTGATGCCGTGAAGCATGCGCTCACGGGCATCGCGGGAGAATTTTACGTCTTTGGCAGCCATTTTTTTACTCCTGGGCATCTCGCCCGAAATTCAGATTTGATGGTGCGAAGGAAAGGCCTGATATCAGCCGATGATGCCCATAATGTCGGATTCCTTCATGATCAGAAGGTCTTCGCCATTGAGCTTGACTTCGGTACCCGACCACTTGCCGAACAGGATGCGGTCGCCGGCCTTGACGTCCAGCGGGACCAGCTTGCCAGCTTCGTCACGAGCGCCGGAGCCGACGGCGATGATCTCGCCTTCCTGCGGCTTTTCCTTCGCCGTATCCGGGATGATGATCCCGCCGGCGGTCTTGGATTCGGATTCGACCCGGCGAACGACCACGCGGTCATGCAGCGGCCGGAAATTCGACTTTGCCATTTTTGGATGTCCTTGGTGCGGATGTTGAACGGTTCTCCGTTGCCGGAGCGTGCTTAGCACTCAGCGGAAGCGAGTGCTAACGCGGCAATGAGATAAGCCGCATGCTCCTGCTAGTCAAGACGAAAGAGCAAAGAGCAAAGAGAAAAGAGCAGACAGCAAAGAGAAGAGAGCAAAGAGCGTGTAAGCATCGAGCCTTTTATGTGAACAATGTCGGGTATCAGACATATATGGGGCGGCTCACCCTTTGTATTTGAGCTTTATTCAGATGGCACGAATGATGCAACAGGTGATGCATTTGATCTCATCCAGAGGCTCGCACGGGGTCGTGCTGCGTCAGCTCGGTCATGTCGAGCTTCAGAAGGCCATTTTGGCATTGGTTCTGTTGCCCTATTCCCATTCATGACCAGTCCTGCGCGCGTGAGCCGGCCGGCTAGATTCCAACCACGAGAGCGCCGCCGCTGAGACCCGCACCCGCCGCCGACAGAAGGATTTTCTCTCCAGGCTGGAATGGCTCCGTCTGGTTGGCGAGCGAGAGCGACAGCGGGATCGTCGCGGCCGAAGAGTTGCCGTATTCGGCAATCGTCTTGACAATTGCTTGGTCCGCGATGCCGAGGTTCCTCCCGACCGCGTCGAAAATCCGAGTATTGGCCTGATGGGGCACGAACCGGCCGAGATCGTGTGGCCGCACTCCGGCAGCGGCTAGCGCGCTTATTGAGCAATTGGTCATCATCTCGACGGCCTTTGCGAACACTTCGCGGCCGTCCGTCATCCTCATTCGGGTTTGCGCGAGATCGAGGTCACCGTGGAACGGCTTGTTGCTTCCTCCTGCGGGAATCTGGATCAGCCCGTATCGCGAGCCGTCCGAAGCCACCGAGGCACCGAGAATGCCCCGATCAGCATCATCGCACTGACCGATCACCAGGGCGCCGGCGGCATCGGCAAACAGGACCGAGCTTGCGCGCTCGGCTGGATTGATGCGGCGGCTGAGGATATTGGCGGCGATAACAAGGCTCGCTTTGCCGTGCAGGCGGGTAAATCCGTCCGCAAACATCAGCGCATAGATGAAGCCGGCGCAGGCGCCTGTCAGATCCACCGCGCCTGCGCTGCCAAGGCCAAGCTTGTGTGCGACCAGCGGCGCGCTCGGCGGCAGAAGATGGTCGGGCGTCGAGGTGGCAAGCAACAGCAGACCGATGTCGTGGCGCGCAATACCGGCGTTCGCCAGCGCCATGTCGCCGGCCTGCGCAGCAAGACCAGACAGCGTGTCTTCGTCGGTTGCCCAGAAGCGCGACCGTATCCCGGTACGCCTTTCGATCCAGCCTGGATCAAGACCGAGATTGCTCTCGATTTCGGCATTCGCCACCTTTCGCCCAGGCGCATGATGGCCAAACCCGAGAATGCGCGACGACTTGCTCATGGCCTGGACCCGAAGCGTTCGCCCGCCTCCTCAATGGCGTCATAGAGTCGCTCGAGCTCGTCGCCGGTGATGCAATAGGGTGGCAGAAGGTAGAGGACATTGCCGAGCGGGCGCACAAGTAGCCCTCGCTCGAGGAAGAAAGCGCGCAGTTTCGGTCCGATCTCGGCGAGATAACCTGCGGAACCGGTTCGCAGGTCGAGCGCCGCGATCGTGCCGGTCGCCCGGCAGTCGGTGAAGAAGCTGTTGTCGCGAAAGCGTCGAAGCCCGGTGGCCTGCATTGCGCTCAAGGCCGCAATGCGCTCGGCCACCGGCTCGTCCCGCCAGATCTCGACATTGGCAAGTGCTGCCGCGCAGGCAATCGGGTTGGCAGTGTAGGAGCTCGAATGGAAAAACGTCTTCTTCCGGTCCTCGGAATAATGAGCCTGGAAGATGGCATCGGTGGCAAGCGTTACGGCCAGCGGGATGGCGCCGCCGGTCAGGCCTTTCGAGGTGCACAGGATATCTGGAGAGATCGATGCCTGCTCGCAGGCGAACATGGTTCCGGTCCGCCCCCAGCCGGTCATCACTTCGTCGGCGATCAGCAGCGTGCCGGAGGCCTCAGTGATCTTCTTCAATTCGGCCAGAATTGAAGCCGGATACATCAGCATGCCGCCGGCGCCCAGCACCAGCGGCTCGACGATTAAGGCTGCGGCTCGTCGATCGCGGGTCACAGCCTCTAAACGATCCAGCGTCTCCTGCTCGCGCCCCGCTGCCGGAAAGGGGATGGTGGCGACCTCGAACAGCAAGGGTTCGTAGGCGGCGTTGAACACGCCACGCGCACCGACGCTCATCGTGCCGATCGTGTCGCCATGATAGCTGTGATGCATGACGACGATGCGCGAGCGTGGGGCGCCGATGTTGCGGAAATAACCGAGCGCCATCTTCAGCGCTACTTCGACCGAGGTCGAGCCACTGTCGGAATAGAACACCCAGTCGAGTCCAGCGGGAGCGAGGCCGACAAGCGCCTTGGCCAAGCGCTCTGCTGGCTCGTGCGTGAAGCCCGCAAAGATAATCTGGTCGAGGCTCGACGCGGTTGTCTCGATTGCCTTCATGATGCGGGGATGGCGGTGGCCATGTGTGACGACCCACCAGGAGGAGATGGCGTCCAGGATGCGGGCGCCGTCGGCCCTGCGGAGATAGGCGCCTTCAGTCCGGACGATTTCTGGGATCGCAGGCTCGAGCGCGTGCTGGGTGAAGGGATGCCAGACATGAGACTGCGACATCAGTCACCTCCAGTAATCGAGGCGAAGGCGAAGCCGGCAATCATTGCGTCCCTCAGTGTCTTGGCCGTCAGCAGATCGAGGTGCGGCAGCCTGCCGAGCTGCGGCGCACCGCTGAATTCCACGATGGTCCGTTGCGTATCGGCCATCTCATCGCCGATGAAAGCGATGCCGGCCAACGGGATGGATCGGGCGCGGAGCGCCTCGATCGAGAGCAAGGTGTGGTTGATGGTGCCGAGCGTGGTGCGGGCGCACAGAATAACGGGCAGCCGCCATTCAGCGAAGATGTCGATGAGCCTTGTGCGCCGGTTAAGCGGCACCATCAGGCCGCCGGAGCCTTCGATGACGAGCGGCGTCGGTAGGACGGGAAAAGCAAGATCGGCAGCCTTGATCGCCACGCCGTCGATCTCGGCCGAACGATGCGGCGACAGCGGGCTCCGCAAGCGGTAGGCTTCCGGCAGCACGCGCTCTGAGGGCAAGCCGGCAAGCCGCGCGACCACTTCGCTGTCGGTCTCGCCGTCGAGGCCCGATTGCACCGGTTTCCAGTAAAAGCCGTCGAGCAAACCGGCGAGCCCAGCCGCAAACACGGTCTTGCCAACTCCCGTGTCGGTTCCGGTGATGACGATGCGTTGGGTCATACCGCCTCCGGTGATGTTTGGGCCAACACCTCGACCAGCGCCTCGACCATGGCGGAAATGTCGGCTTCGCCGATATTGAGCGTCAGTGAGATGCGCAGCCGCGACGTGCGCACGGTCGGAGGACGAATACCGCGTATGTCGAAGCCGCGGGCCTGCAGGCGCGCCGCCACTGCCATGGTGCGCCTGACATCGCCGATTACGAGGGGCTGGATCTGCGAGCCGCTGGGTATCACGCCGCAGCGCTCGGCCAGCTGGCGGCCGGCGAGGGCAACGCGTTCATGCAGCTGAACACGCCGCATAGGCTCGTCGGCGAGCATTGCGAGTGCTTCGCGCACTGCCACTGCCATCAGCGGCGATGGCGCGGTGGCGTAGATGAATGGCCGGCAACGGTTGATCAGATACTCGCACAGTGTCCTCGGCCCCGTCACGAGCCCACCAGATGCGCCGAGCGCCTTGCCGCAGGTATGGAGCGCGACGATGTTGTCGCGGCCCTCGAAAGCGGCGGCAAGCCCCCGGCCGTCCGGTCCCCAGACGCCGGTCGAATGCGCCTCGTCAATGACGATGAATGCCTCGTGCCGATCAGCAAGCGCGACCAGGCTTTCCAAAGGCGCGCGGTCGCCATCCATGCTGTAAAGGCTCTCCACCGCGATCCAGACGCGCCCCATGCCGCCTGCGGCGCGCCAACGCGTGATCGCATCCTCGACAGCGGTGGCGTCGTTGTGCGCGGCCAGCACGAACTGTGCGCGCCCGGCCTGCGCACCCTCATGCATGCTGGCATGGGCGAGCTCATCGAGAACCAAAAGATCGCCCTTCTGCGGCAGGGCACTCAGCAGAGCGAAGTTGGCGATGTAGCCGCTGCCGAAGAACAGCGCGCGGTCGGCTCCAAAGAATGCCGCCGCGTCTGCCTCGAGCTGCTCGTGTTCCGGTGCATTGCCGCGCAACAGCCGCGACCCGGTGGCGCCAACCGGCGTGCCCCGCGCAATCGCCGCCACAACAGCATCGCCAAGTCTCCTGGACGAGGCCAGCCCGAGATAGTCGTTCGACGAGAAGTCCAGCCCGGCGCGGGGCGAAAGCGTCCGCAGCCGGTCCTTGCGCGCCAGCCTCTTCAAGGTCGCATCATAACTGGCAAGCGGCGCCCCGTTCATTGCGCCTCGAGTTCCATCGGCTCGATGCCGAGACGGCGGAACAGAAGGCTATCCTTGTCCTCACCGGGATTGTCCGCCGTCAGCAGCGTGTCGCCGACGAAAATCGAGTTGGCGCCGGCAAAAAAGCACAGCGCCTGCATCTCGTCAGTCATGGCCATACGGCCGGCGGAGAGACGGATATGCGATTTCGGCATCATGATGCGCGCCAGCGCGATCACGCGCACGAATTCGATCGGCTCAATGGGCTTGGCATCGGCAAGCGGCGTGCCGGCGATCGGAATCAGCATGTTGATCGGAATGCTTTGCGGATGTTCCGGCAGATTGGCCAGCGTCACCAGCATGTCGATCCGGTCCACCGGCTCCTCGCCCATGCCGATAATGCCGCCGCAGCAGACCTTGATGCCAGATTGGCGAACGTGCTCAAGCGTGTCGAGCCGCTCGGCATAGCCGCGCGTGCTGATGACCTCGCTGTAGTAGCGTTCCGACGTATCGATGTTGTGGTTGTAATAGTCGAGACCCGCCTGCTTCAGACGAGCGGCTTGCTCAAGATCGAGCATGCCCAGCGTCATGCAGGTCTCCATGCCCAGCGCCTTGACGCCCTCGACCATCGCCACCATCGCATCCATGTCGCGCGCCTTGGGGTTTCGCCAGGCCGCGCCCATGCAATAACGCGTGGCGCCGGCATCACGCGCCTTGGTCGCCTCGGCGATGACGCGCCGGACCTCCATCAGCTTCGACGCCTTCAGGCCGGTTTCGTGACGCGCCGACTGGCTGCAATAGCCACAATCCTCCGGGCATCCTCCCGTCTTGATGCTGAGCAGCCGGCTGAGCTGGACCTTGTTTGGATCGAAATTCTGGCGGTGCACCGTTTGCGCCAGGAAGAGGAGATTGTTGAAGGGGGCATGGTAAAGTGCCTGAGCCTTCTCCAGGGTCCACGCTCCGGGGTCAGGGGATTGAGCCTGTGGCGATGTCTGCGTTGAACCTGCCGTTTGCATGTCCATGCTGTTCCTCCGGTCTGTCTTGCGGGGTCTTTGCTATCTGACTGTTGACGATCGGAGAGGACAGTTGACCCAATCCTGACTCAGACAATCATGAGCCCCGATGGTCGAGGCCGATATCCAGGATCGGCGCGCTGTGGACGAGTCGGCCGACCGAAATCAGATCAACGCCGGTCGCGGCAACCGCCCGCGCTGTATGGGACGTGATCCCGCCAGAAGCCTCGGTGATAGCGCGGCCACCGACCATTGCGACGGCGCGGCGAAGATCGGGGAGGGACATGTTGTCGAGCAGAACCGCATCGGGAGCGAAGCCAAGTACCTCCTCCAACTGGGCCAGAGTATCGACCTCGACTTCGATCTTGACGAGATGACCGGCCGCTCTTCGTGCTCGCTCGAGCGCTGGGCGGACGCCGCCTGCGATGGCGATGTGGTTGTCCTTGATCAAAATTGCATCGTCCAGACCGAAGCGGTGATTGGACCCGCCACCTGCGCGCACGGCATACTTTTCGACTGCCCGCAATCCGGGCGTCGTCTTGCGGGTGCAGACGATCTTCGCGCCATACCCACGAACCGCAGCGACGATCGATGCCGTTGCCGTGGCGATGCCGCTCAGATGGCACAAAAAATTGAGTGCCGTCCTTTCGGCTGTGAGAATGGCCCGGGCCGGGCCAACCACTGATGCAATGATCTCTCCATCCACGACATTGCAGCCGTCTGCGCGCTCCACCGAGATTTCGACAGCAGGATCAATCAAGCCGAAAGCGAGCATCGCCAGATCGAGGCCGGCGACAACTCCGGACTGTCGCGCCACCAACACGGTTCCCGCTTGGTATTCCTTCGGGACGATGGCATCCGTGGTCAAGTCGCCGGCTCTGCCAAGGTCTTCAAGAAGCGATGCCCGTACAAGCGGCTCAAGCATGACCGTGGGAAGCGGTGAGAGCCTCATCACTTTGCCCCTTCCAAGTTTGGCGAGTGTCCGAGTTCGCGCGCAGCGCCCAAGGCGGCTTCGAGCGTGATTTCGGACCGTCGGGCGGCAGTCGCATGATGAGGAAAATCTGTCCGGTAATGAGCGCCGCGGCTTTCTTCGCGCAACAAGGCGGCAACCGCGATCATTAGCCCGACAGCCGCCGGATCCGAGACCGCATCCTTGCTTTCGGCGAGCGGCAATAAGGCACGTGTGGCTGCTTTCAAACCTTCACCATCCCGGACGATGCCGAGTGCGCGCGACAGGAAAACACGCACGGGTATCGGAGCGGGCGGTGGGTAAACGTTGGCAAACGCAGGCCTTGTTCTGCGCGCAGGCGCCCCGGCGACACTTTCAGCGACCCAGCGGGCGCACACGATGGCTTCTGTCAAGGAATTGCTGGCGAGCCTGTTGGCGCCATGCAGTCCTGTCGAAGCGACTTCACCGCAGGCCCACAGCCCCTTGACGGAGGTTCTGCCGGAGCTGTCCACGGCAACGCCACCCATGTGGTAGTGTTGGGCCGGCCGAATGGGGATGAGATCGCGGGCGGGATTGATGCCCGCTCCACGACAGGCTGATGCGATTGTCGGGAAATGTCGAGCGAATGCCGGGCCAGGCCGTTGTCGGGCGTCGAGAAAAACACGGTGGCCGTCCGCAAGATGGTTCCACACGGCCCGGGCCAAGACATCGCGAGGCGCAAGTTCCGCCCCTGGCACGCTCTGGAGAAAAGCCTGGCCGGTTTCATCGATCAGGGCAGCACCTTCGCCTCGGACAGCCTCGCTGACCAGCGCCATAGGGCGTTCCGGGCCGTCAAGCGCGGTCGGGTGGAACTGGATGAATTCGAGGTCGGCTAGGACAGCTCCAGCGCGGGCCGCAAGTGCAAGGCCTTGTCCGCAACTTCCCCAAGGGTTCGTGGTGTCGAGAAACAGTCCCCCGATGCCACCGGTGGCGAGGACGACCCGCCGTGAGCCGAAGAAGAAAGGTCCGATCGAACAGCTCGCCCAGACGCCCCGGATCGCATTCTCTCGCACGGCCAGCCGGCGCGCTTCCACGCCCTCCACGACAACTATCGACGGAGTGGAACGCACAGCCGCGATCAGGGCACGCATGATCTCACGCCCGGTGCCGTCCCCATGCGCATGAACGATGCGACGTCGGCTGTGTGCGGCCTCCAATCCGAGGCACAGTGATCCTTTCGGCGTGCGGTCAAAGGGAACCCCAAAGGCCGCAAGCCCCTCTATGGCCTTGGGCGCGGCTTGGAGGATGCGGCTCGCCACGTCTCTGTCGCAGAGACCATCCCCGGCAGCAAGCGTATCGGCCAGGTGCATTGCCGGATCGTCGTCTTCGCCGAAACTTGCAGCCAGACCGCCCTGTGCCCAGGTGCTCGAATTGTCAGCTCCCAGCAGCGACCTTGACAGAAGAAGCACCGGCTCCGGCGACAGTTGAAGCGCGGTCATCAGTCCGGCGATGCCGCCGCCGATGATGATGGGACGCCCGAAGAAGCTGCGGAGGTCGGCGCTCAAACTGCCAGCATCCGTTCGACCGCAAGCCGCGCGCGCCCGGCGATCCCGGGTTCGATGGTTACGACATGTTGGTTCTGCTCGAGCGCCGTGCGGATGTTGGCAAGCGTGATCCGCTTCATGTGCGGGCACAAATTGCAGGGCCGGATGAACTCGACCTCTGGGTGCGCTAACGCGACGTTGTCGCTCATCGAGCATTCCGTCATCAGCACGACACGTGGCGGCCTTTGCCTTTCGACATAGTCGGACATGGCAGCCGTCGAGCCGGAAAAATCTGCTTCAGCCACGACGTCGGGCGGGCATTCGGGATGGGCGAGCACGACCACGCCGGGATGGCTTTCGCGCAACTCGCGGATGTCGGCCGGTGTAAAGCGCTCATGCACCTCGCAATGCCCTTTCCAGGCGATGATCTGTACATCGGTCTGGGCGGCGATATTCTGGGCCAGATATTCGTCCGGCAGCATGATCACCCGGAGAACCCCAAGGGATTCGACGACCGCCTTGGCGTTGCCGGATGTACAGCAGATATCCGACTCGGCTTTCACTTCGGCCGACGTGTTTACATAAGTAATGATCGGAACGCCGGGATAACGCTGGCGCATCAAGCGCACGTCTTCTGCCGTGATTGATTCCGCCAACGAGCAACCGGCGCTGAGATCCGGAATGAGCACGGTCTTGTCCGGATTGAGGAGCTTGGCCGTTTCGGCCATGAAATGGACGCCGGCCAGCACGATGACTTGCGCCTCGATCGTCGCAGCCGTGCGGGCTAATGCCAAGCTGTCGCCGACGATGTCGGCCACGCAATGGAAAATCTCGGGCGTCTGATAGTTGTGCGCCAGGATGATGGCGTTGCGCTCGCGCTTCAGTGCAAGGATCGCCTCGATATCGTCGACGAAAGCCGGCCATTCGATCGGCGGGATCACTCGCCGGACGCGCTCGTAGAGCAACGCGGCCGCAGGCAGCATGGCGCTCATCAACCCTCCCCCCTTATACTCTAATTGAAAATAACCAGCATATACTTGCTGTGAGTATAAGGGATGTCAACCCCGCGCCAGCGGCAATTTTGTCCCGGCGATGAGCCTATCGTCGAGAACGGCGTGGCGGAAACGGAAAAGCTTCGCTGGCCGGCCGCCGGTCTCAGTGGTGGCCTCTCCGGTCTCCTCGACCAGTTCCTGCTGTTCGATCAGTCGGCGAAAGTTCGGCTTGTGGATGAGCCTGCCGGCGAGCGCCTCCACGGTTCGCTGCAGCTGCAAAAGCGTGAAGACCGTCGGCATCAGCTCAAAGACGACCGGCCGGTATTTGATCTTGGAGCGCAGCCGCGCAATGCCGGTCGCCACGATGCGGCGATGATCGGCGACCATGGACTTGCTGGGCACCAGCGGAGGGGGCGCCCCGTCCCGCCCTCTTACGGCCTCTTGGACCAAGCCTGCTTCGTAAACTAACTCATAGCGTTGCAGCGTGAGTTCCTCGTTCCAAAGGCGGTCGTCGAAGCCAAAGGCTATCGTCGCCCGCTGCCAGCGTTCACGTCGCGTGGCCGCATCGCGGACGCCGTTTGCCCATTCAATCAGGCGTGGTCGCAGAACATCCAGCACGACCGGAGGCGTGCCGGAGCGATGGTCCTCCCATGGAAAATATTCATACCAACTCTGCCATCCGCACTTGGGCGGGCCCGCTGCCTGTTCCTTGCGGGTCAATGCAAGATAGCTGATGGAGATGACGCGCTGCTGGCGCTCGGCGCCGATGCGATCCCGATCAGCGAACGTGTAGAGTTGCTCAATGTACCCCAGCCGATGGCCGGTCTGCTGCTCGACCCACCCCCTCAAGCCGGATTGCAGCGATCGGTGCTCAAGCGCAAAGGGACCGGAGGGCAAGGTGTCCGCCTGGCCGATGGTGAGCACACAGGGTTCACTGTCGTTTACGGCGACCACAAAGGCGATCAGGTCCACTTTGACGTCGTCGGCATTCACGGCGGCTCTGTCTTTCCTGAGTCGTATTGCCTGATCGTCCATGTTCGCGAATTGGTCTGCCAGCTCGGGGGGCACCTTAATCGATTTAGTGTAAGCGCGCCTGTCGGCACGTCAACACCCCCACAGCTGCACGGCCATTTTTTAGCTCTTCGCACCTGCACAAAAATGTGCGAAAGGCGACACCCGCGGCAACGTAGGGGAAGGAGGATCCATTGAGCGCGTTTGGTGATACCAAGGCGATCACACCGCCGGATATTCGTTCGCGCAAAGGTGGGACGCCGCTCGTCTGCCTTACCGCCTATACCACCCCAGTCGCGCGGCTTGTCGATCCCCATTGTGATGTGGTGCTCGTCGGCGACAGCGTCGGCATGGTTCTCCACGGTCTGCCCTCGACGCTCGGTGTCACGCTGGAGATGATGATCACGCATGGCCAGGCGGTTCGCCGTGGCATCAAGCAGGCGCTGATGGTCGTCGACCTGCCGTTCGGTTCCTACGAGGAAAGCCCAGAGCAGGCTTTCCGAAATGCTGCGCGCGTCATGTCGGAGACCGGCTGCACTGCCGTCAAGCTCGAAGGCGGCGAAACGATGGCAGAGACGATCGGCTTCCTCGCCGCACGCGGCGTGCCGGTCATGGCTCATGTCGGCTTGACGCCGCAGGCCATCAACACCATCGGTGGCTACCGCGTGCAGGGCAGGGGCGGGGATGCCGAGCGCATCAGGCGCGACGCACTTGCCGTGAGCGAAGCGGGCGCCTTTGCGGTCGTCCTGGAGAAGGTTCCTGAGGCGCTCGCCCGCCGGATCACGGGGGAGGTGGCGGCCCCGACCATTGGCATCGGTGCCTCAGCAGCCTGTGACGGCCAGATTCTCGTCGTCGACGACATGCTGGGCCTCTTCGGCGACTTCCGACCCAAATTCGTCAAGCGCTATGCTGAACTGGGGGAGGCGGCTGCGGCTGCGATCGCTTCCTATGCGCACGAGGTGAAGGAGCGCCAGTTTCCGGCCGCCGAGCACGTGTTTGCCGATGCGCCCAAGCCCGCCGACACGGACGCCACCAAATGCGGAGAAGCAGCGTGAGCGTGCCGATCGTCAGGAGCGCTGACCAGCTTCGCGAAACCGTCGCCGCATGGCGCCGCGAGGGCGTGAGGATTGCCGTGGTGCCAACGATGGGCGTCCTGCATGAGGGCCATCTCAGCCTGGTGCGCGCTGCACTCGAGAAGGCAGACCGTGTGATCGTGACGCTCTTCGTCAACCCGAAGCAATTCAATAGCCAGGCCGATCTTGCCGCGTATCCGCGCACCGAGGACGAGGATGCCGCCAAGCTGGCACCGGTTGGCGCGCACCTGCTTTATGCGCCAGATGCAGAGGAGATGTATCCGGCGGGCTTCGCCACCACCGTTTCGGTGTCCGGTGTCAGCGAGGGCCTGTGCGGTGCCTTCCGGCCGGGACATTTCGATGGCGTGGCGACCGTCGTCGCCAAGCTCTTCCTGCAAACCAGCGCTGACTTCGGCTTCTTTGGCGAAAAGGACTTTCAGCAAATTCACCTGGTCAGGCGCATGGCCCGGGATTTGGATATTCCAATCACCATTGTTGCCTGTCCGACAGTCCGTGAAGCCGACGGTCTTGCGCTATCATCGCGCAATGTGCGGCTCTCGCCAGCGCAACGCGCTGTTGCTCCCAAGCTATCATCGGTCCTGCTCAAGACGGCTGAGCGGCTTGGGCGCGGCTCACCCGTCCTGCCAACGCTTGCAGAATCTCGCGCAGCAATTCTGGCTGCAGGCTATCGCGAGGTCGAATACCTGGAACTTCGCGAGGAGGCAGATCTGCACCCGATAACAAGCCTTGATCGACCGGCACGGTTGCTTGCCGCGGCCTGGCTCGGCGGCACACGCCTCATAGACAACGTCAGACTATTTCGGATTGGTTCAATAGATTAGCCACGTTCTCGGCACGCGCTGTATCCGTCCGGGATCGTTTAAAACAAGGTCTCTGCCTGGCATTGAGCGAACGGAGGTTACGCACAGGGCAAATGCATCGCGTGTTTGAGAACTTCGTCGAGCAACTGTCTGCAAGTGTTGATGCTGCCGATCTCTGTGAGGCAATGGCCTCCGCTGCAGCCGGCTTCGACTTCCCGCTATTCGCCTATTTCACTTACCCGTCGGCCTCCGGCGACGCCCCCCAATTGATTTCAAACTATCCTTCATCCTGGACATCACGTTATCTGCAACAGCGGTACCACAGTCTTGATCCGGTCATCCTGCGCGGGCTGCAAGGCTGGGATACATTCGATTGGGGTGTGGACCGCGCTCGACACTGTCTGCCGAATTCGCAGCAACAAATTCTGGAGAGTGCGGCTGAGTTTGGCATCTGCGGCGGCCTGACGATGTCCATGCATGATCATCTCGGCCGGTTTGCTGCCCTGACCTTTGCTTCCGACGAGTCCCGTCCGCTTCTGTTGCGGTCACTGGCACGTTACGAAAAAGCATTGCAGCTGGTGGCCATCAACTTTCATATCCATGTCCGGCGCAGGCTCGCCGATGATCGCGTGGTGGATGGTGTAACGCTCACCCCGCGGGAGTTCGAGTGCCTGAAATGGGCGGCGCGCGGCAAGTCGGCTTGGGATATCAGCCAGCTTCTCGGCGTCTCAAAGCGCACCGTGACTTTTCACTTGGAAAACGCCAAGGCAAAGTTTGGCGTTCGAACGATCAACCAGGCCGTTGCACGCATGGCTGCCTCCGGCCAGACGAGATCCTGATTCTTCAGCCACGATACCTGTAAACCTCTACAGGCTGCATCGCTGTCAGCTTTGCCTTTCGATGGCGGGAACACATCCCACATGGAGGCGACCATGATGCAACTGATAACACCAGACTTTTACAACGAGTTTGCAGGCGAACTCAAAGAGATGCACGGGCTCAGGTTTCGGGTGTTCAAGGAAAGGCTCGATTGGGAAGTTGATACCGAAGACCAGATGGAATCCGATTCGTTTGATGCTCTGAAGCCCGTCTATCTGCTCCTCAAAGGATCCGACTGGCGAATTCGCGGTTGCGTGCGTCTTCTGCCCAGCACCGGACCCACAATGTTGCGCGACACGTTCCCGGTGCTGCTGGGTGCTGACGTCGTGCCCTCGACCACCGACATATGGGAGAGCAGTCGTTTCGCGCTCGATCTTCCTCCGTCGGCGCCCAAGGCTGCGGGCGGGCTGGCCCTGGCGACCTACGAGCTCTTCGCGGGCATGATCGAGTTCGGCTTGGCCAAGGATCTGACCCGGATAGTAACGGTGACGGATACGCGCATGGAGCGGATCCTCCGCCTGGCTACGTGGCCATTGTCGCGCATCGGAGAACCCAAATGCGTCGGCAAAACGGAGGCGGTGGCTGGGTTTCTCGAGATTTCCCACGCGAGCCTTTTGCGCATCCGCAGCAGGGGACGTCTGATTGGACCGGTACTGTGGCAACCGGTTCTAGGCCCGTCGGCATAGCGCCATAGTGGACACCTGAGCCATGAAGGATGCTGGTCTGTCCAAGGAAGCGACGGTCGGCCTTGTATGCTGGCCGGACTGGCGTCGCCACGACGCTTACCACTATGCTAGACGATTGCCACGCACTGGCTGGGCCTGGGAGTTTCTTCGGCGCAATCCACAATTCCAGCGCGACCACGCCAAAATGGCACCGTACGCCTGCATTGTCGGACCCCAAGGCGACATGCAGATAATCGAGTTGACGACAGGATCAGCTCTCCTAAGACAATGGAGCCTTCTTTTTCGCCGACGCGCCACTTTCGGACGCTACATCGGCAAGGGTCTTTTGGGATCCGCGCGATTGCGCCTGTATTCTACGAGCGGCCGCGGAGCCGCTTGGGCTCGACCACGATTTTGAACCGCTTCACCTTTCTTCGCTCTCATGCTGCAAGGACATCCTGCTGACAGCTGCGGGCGTGCAGCACGTGCTGCTGAGGGAGAACTGCCGGAGTCTGCAGATCGCCGTTTCCGGTGCGTCCGTCCTCCGCCCGTTGCGGCTATATGTTGACGCGATCGTTCAGCCGCAGCACCTCAAGTTCCATGTCGCTGCCCTTCAGTTCTTGAACCACGTCAATGGTTGCGCCCGCCTGTCAGCTGCTTGCTTTCCGCCGGAACACCGCGGAGCGCGTCTGCGTATCGTACTCCAGGCTTTGGATGGCTCGCTTGCCGGAGCATCTCATCAGGAGGTCGCCATTGCCTTGTTCGGGACACGCCGCGTCGAAGAAGATTGGCGTCATCCAGGTGGCCATCTTCGCGATCAGGTACGTCGCGCCATCCAACGTGGCCGCTACCTGATGGGCGGCGGCTACAGACAGTTCCTGAGGTAATTGGGGTGGTTGCGATTGTCTTATTCGAACGCGCAACCTCCATTTCTGAGTGCAATTGTGCGTTGCACAAAACGTGGCAAGCGCCTAGTTCTTCCGCGGCGAATCGCGGCGAAGCACTGGGACCCAACCTTCGTCGATGAGTGCATTCATGCCTTGAGGATCCCGATGACCGTTATGAACCCCGACAAAGCCGGCGCGGCAAGCCTTGAGACTATCGCGCGAAACGGCAGCATGCTGCGTCGCATAGCCGTACGCATTCCGACCTACCTGTCGAATATTCGCGAGAACCCGGCGTGGCTGCCCATGTTCATGTTGGCGCGCACCATGCCGGCACGGAGAATGCACTGGCGTGGTGCAAAGCCGGTCCGAAGGTCGCAAAGAGCCCAGGACACGATGTTTGCCGGTATCAATTGCCAGGACGTTGTCGACGCGCTGCGGATGGATGGGCTTTTTCCCGGCCTCGTCCTGCCAACAATGGTGGCTGAAGATGTAGCCGCATTCGCCAGGTGCACACCTTGTTTCGGCAATTTCGATCGCCGACTCGAATTCATGCCGGCGGAGCATGCGGAGGCTGAGGCGCGGTTTGGCCGTCCGTTGCTCAGCGGTCATTATTTCGAGCGCATTCTGGGATTTCGAGCGCATTCTGGGCTGTAACTCGGCCGTTGCCATCCAAAACGATCCGCTGCTCATGGATATTGCCGCGCACTATCTCGGCGGCCAGGCGACGCTGATCACAACGCGCGTCTGGTGGAGCTTCCCGACCGGCCAGGCGTCGGACGCCGACAAGAACCTGGCTTCGCTCGGCAAATACCACTTCGATCTGGACGACTGGCGGATGCTGAAGTTCTTTTTCTATCTCGTGCCCGTCGACGAGGGCACCGGCCCGCATGTCTATGTCCGCGGCAGCCATGATCGCCGCGCCCTCAAGCACCAACTTACGCTTGTCGTCGGCCATCCCGCGCAAGAGATTCTGGACGTGTACAGCAAGCAGAGCCCGGTCACGCTGACCGGCGAGGCCGGTTTCGGTTTCGTCGAGGATCCGTTCGGGTTCCATATGGGCACCGTGCCGGCGCACAGGCCACGGCTGATGATGGAAGTTGGCTTCGGGGTTTCTCCTCCATCACGCCGCCGCTTCCATGGCGAGCCTGTGATCCGCTGATTTCGAAAAGTCCCGAAACAGCCTTCCCGGACCACAAGTCTTGTGAGGCAAGATAAGGGTATGCCGCCAATCGATCTGTTCGGCGCCCAAAGCGGTTGTCCGCACATGCCTTGAACTGGGCTGGTGCAATGAGTCTCGCCATTGCTCCAACCAGCGCATGAATGCCTGCTTAATCGAGGTTAGATGGCAGTGCGCCCCAAGATCCTCCTCGATATCGCCTCAGATGCTCTTCGAAAACCTCCTCTACGGACCGAGTCATCTCGGGTCCCCTTTGCAGTGGCCGGAAGGTGGTGCACAGCCGTATCGTGCTTCGGAATCCTGAATGGATGCGAGGGGCGGTTTTCCTCGGGCGGCGCATGCAACGGTGCCGGCATGACAGCTTCGTCTTGGATCTGATGCTCGGCAACGTCGGCGGTGAAGGCTCTGTTTAGGCGGCTTACCCGGACATGGCCTCAATGCAGGAGATCGGCCATCTCCCTGTTCGAGCACATCATTGGCGATCAGGCGCCTGCGGCCAAGGCAGTTGGCTGATTAGCCGAGCGTATTCGGCTTCAGCCCTGCCATACGACCCGTCAGCCAGCGCAATCAGACGCGTGCGATCAAGGATAACGACCTCTCCTCGCATCGATCGTATCAGACCTTGTCCCTCTAATATTTGCAGCGCTATGGTGACGCCGGGCCGCCTGACACCGAGCATGACTGATAAGAACTCGTGCGTAATCGCCAAGCGGTTTCCGTCCACGCGATCATCACACATCACCAGCCATCTTGAGAGCCTATCGACGATGTTCATCCGGGCATTGCTGAGCGCAGTGAAGCTTGCCTGGAGGTGAAAGTAGTGAACGTAGCGGAGCAGAAAAGTTCGCAGGGTTGGGCTTGTCAAAAGCGCCTTGGTGAAGAGGCCCGCGTCGATAACAAAGGCGCGGGCTTCTAATTGCACGTAACAATCGTGCGTTGATCGGTCATCGCCCATGATAAGCGCTGAGCCGGTCATGCCCTCACAACCAATGATTCCGATCTCAGCTTCAATACCAGGCCGCAGTTCGCCCACCACTGACCCGAGACCGCTCTCGAAGAAGTACACGGTTCTGATTGGTGACCCCGCCACTTCGAGATGCGTCTTCAGTCCAAGGGAGACGCTTTCCAAGTGAGGTTGCAGCAATGCCAAATCTGCCGAGCACATTCGAAGCAGCAGCGAATTGCGATAGATGGAATTTTGGCGGGTGTCGCGTTGCGCGGCAGTGTGAGTTTGTGAACTGGAGTCTGTCATAGCTCCCTCTCCCTATTGGGGCGGAAGCATGTTGATCGCTCACAGCCGACGGACGCCCTTAGAGTTGCCGTCGATGGCACACTGTATGCCTGCGAACCCCGGATGTTCCATTTTTTTAATTAACTGCGTTGATCGGCGCGAGCCAAGGTTTGGCGCGCCCGCGCTAACACGGCATTCAGATACTCCAGGAATTCGTCATTGCTTTTCGTTGACAAGCCGACTGGTCGAGCGCGAGTCACAATGCGCTCCTGGAGTGAAACCGCTGCCTCATAGTGGTCCACGACCAGCTGATATGAAGCGCCTACCGGGGCGGATTCAAAGGGCTGTGCCATCATCCCAAACGTAGTTCCACAATGATGAGAGTCCATCCCGGCCGCCGCTTCGGTAACAATCCTACAATATGCTCGAGACTGGCCGCGCTCTTTGTTATCCTTCCAGAAATCCAGCAGCCTTGCGTGTCGCAGCTTCGCTTAGCCCAAGGGTCTTGACCCGGCCGACCAGTCGAGCTTCAGCCACTCGGCCTTGTCTTCCTTACGTCACTTCGGAACCGGTCCGCCGACCTTGCCCTGCACACGATCCCAGGGCGTTTGCCGCTTGTCGGCCTTGAAGGCTACCATCGCCCGCCCATGATCACCTGCGCAGCTTTGCCGCGTTCGTGTTGCACTCCAATGATGTCCATCTGCTTTTGCCCGAAGCATTTGATTTTGCCCCGGTGCGCACTCCGGCTCGACGACGGCTGTCGAAATCAGACTGCTGTGGATGCACTACCATTGACCGGTACTAGGATTCTCGACCTCGCCGATAAGCTCGTCTGTACAGCAAGCGACCTTCCTTCCTGCATATCCCAATATCAAAAGTCAAACCCGTCCGCAGATGCATATGCCTGGCAGCATGTGTCGGTCTTTGGCCACGCATCTGCGACACCGAAATCAAGTAGCCCGCCATGGCGCGACCCTCAATCTTCCACTTCACGGAGCCTGCCCTGCCATTCAAGGTCAGTCAGCACTTCGGCCTCCACAGTCATATTTTCCGCGAATTCACTGGCATGTTCGGCGAGAAGCTTTCTCGCCGCGACGACCGCTGAACGCTTTCCTTCGCACTTCTCGTGGAACCTGGCTACGCTCTGGCCTACGTGGTCGCCGTTCCATTTTATTACGCCCACTATGGCATACCAGACGCCTTTCCCGGTCCTGCGACGTCGCAGAATTTCGAGTCGCTGATCTGCCACCTGGGCGATGGCTTGGTAGAGAAGTTCGTGCTCCGGGCGGTCGGCACCTCTCGAACGAGCCTCATGGGCAAAGCCCTTCAGGCTACGCTCCTTAAGTTCATCTACTGCGTGCGAAATCTTCCACAGATTTGCGGTAGCCTCGTCGAGTGCGAGCCGAGCATCATAGGTAAGCGGCGGTCGCTTCACCGAAACCCCCTGCGCGGATCTCATCTTGTCCGACTTCACCTTCGGCCAGATGTCTGCGGCAATCCTGTCGAGTTCGGCGCCTTGCCCACTACCCAGCGGTGCTCCTCCTCAGCCCTCTTCTTGGAGAGCTTTGGCTGAAGTGCCACCACCGTTCCCTTGTTGTCGGAATCATTGAAGGTGGCGCTCATAATGTCGCTAGTCGACCGTGTGAGGCCTTTTCGGATATCGCCCGCAGCATCGAAAACCCAATAGGCTCCTTGGGCATCTAGAATCCGATTCGGCGCGGTGCCTTCGTTCTCAACTATCACCGAGACGACCCGCTGGCGTGTGCCGGCGTATTGCGTGAGAGCGTCCTTTCCGAAGATCATTCCCTCCACAAGCCGCCGCGATAGCCGCAGAGGTTCGCTGTTCTCCGGGAATATGTAGTGACGACTGGACACCGGCTTCGCTCCTTCGATCGCGGAAACGCGATGGCACATTCATGGTAGGCGGCTGTCTAAAGATTGCAGTATCAAAACTCATTGGCAGCATTTGATCAACTATCGCTCACGCTGCCGGATACGAGCAGCTGTCGCACTTCGCCGGAGAACAAATAAGTCAACCGCGAATTGACTGTGAGAGGGTTGCCCATCACTTCGTCTCTTCCCCGGCGATGCGCTTGACGCAGATCGGGCCGCCCTTCGCCATCGGGGTACATTGCCATTCCGGACCGAAGCCGAAGTTCGTGTTCTTGCCAAGGCCAGGAACGAGCACTGACAAACCGGACCGCAGCGAAGATGGCGCTGGTTGCAACCGGGCTGAAGCCGGGCATGGAGGTGGTCGACCGCCGGCGTGACCAATTGCAAATTCGTCGCCGGCGACGCCTATGAACTCGCTACTCTGGTGTCACGCCCCGCCGACCTCGTCTTCATGGCCAACGCTTTCCATGGCGTCCCGGACCGACCGCGGCTGGCACGTGCCGTGCGCGAGGCGCTCGCCCCCGGCGGGCATTATGCCATCGTCAACTGACACCGGCGCCGCGCGAGACGACGACGGTCCTGGGCGAGCCGCGCGGCCCGCGAAGCGAACTCAGGCGGTCGCCGAAACAGACCATCGCCGATCCCGAAGTCGGCGGCACAATGCTTCTACATGCCGGACTGCCTGACTAGGGCTCGCAGGCCGGTCGTCCGTCCACTGTCCAAGGCCTGCTGGCCTTTCTGAGGCCGTGATCCTGCCGCGGGTGAGTCTGCGATTCTCATAAGAGCGTCAGGCGCGAATAGAACTTTAGGCCCCCACAGCAGCCGACCTATCCATGGGGTGGATGGTAGTGATCACTACAATCAATTGTACCAATATCATGGAATACTACTACAAGGCCGCCACTTAAAGCGGCCGGATGGGTATCCGTCTCGCGTGGGCTGATGCTGCTCGCAAAAATGCGGAGACGAACATGTGCGGGATTGTTGGCATCGTTGGGCAACAGCCGGTGTCGGATCGGTTGATCGGCGCGTTGAAGGGTTTGGAATATCGCGGCTATGATTCCGCCGGCGTTGCGACGATCATCGACGGTGCCTTGCACCGCCGGCGCGCCGAGGGCAAGCTTGTCAATCTTGAGAGGCGACTGAAGGAAGAGCCGCTGAGCGGCAAAGTCGGCATCGGCCACACGCGTTGGGCAACCCACGGGGCCTCGACGGAACGCAATGCGCACCCGCACTTTACCGACGGTGTCGCCGTCGTCCATAACGGCATCATCGAGAATTTCACCGAGCTGAAGGACGAATTGGCGGCGGATGGCGCCGAGTTCCAGACCGACACCGACACCGAGGTCGTTGGGCATCTCTTGGCAAGATACCGCCGCGAGGGCATGAGGCCGCAAGAGGCCACGCGTGCCATGCTGAAACGCGTCAGGGGCGCCTATGCGCTTGCCATCCTCTTCGAAGATGAACCGTCGACCATCACGGCGGCGCGCAACGGACCACCGCTGGCGATCGGTCACGGCGACGGCGAGATGTTCCTGGGCTCCGACGCGATCGCTCTTGCGCCCTTCACCAATGAAATTACCTATCTCATGGACGGCGACTGGGCCATTGTCGGCAATTCGGGCGCCCATATCTTCGATATCGACGGCCATCCCGTCGAGCGTCCGCGCCATATCTCCACGGCCGCGGCCGATCTGGCCAACAAGGGCAGCCATCGCCATTTCATGGAGAAGGAAATATACGAGCAGCCCGAGGTCGTCGCCCATGCTCTTCGTCGTTACATCAACATCATAGAGGGCCGCGACATGGTTCCTGGCATCGATTTCGCCAAGGTTCCGAGCTTGGCGATCTCTGCCTGCGGGACCGCCTATCTCGCCGGACTGATCGGAAAATACTGGTTCGAGCGCTATGCGCGCCTGACAGTTGAAATCGACGTTGCGTCTGAATTCCGTTACCGCGAGATCCCTTTGCCGCCGCAGTCCGCGGCTCTTTTCATTTCGCAGTCCGGCGAAACCGCCGATACGCTTGCATCGTTGAGGTACTGCAAGGAGCGTGGGCTGAAAATTGGCGCTATCGTCAATGCCTGCGAATCGACCATCGCTCGGGAGGCCGATACGGTCTTCCCGATCCTTGCCGGACCGGAGATCGGCGTCGCCTCTACCAAGGCTTTTACCTGCCAGCTTGCCGTTCTAGCCGCACTCGCCATCAGCGCCGCCAGAGCCCGCGGGACCGTCCCCGAAGGCGAGCTGCAGGCGCTCGTCAGGAGCCTCGCCGAATTGCCGCGCGTCATGGGCCAGGTACTCAACAGCATCCAGCCGGAGATCGAGTTCTTGTCGCGCGAACTGTCAAAGTATCGTGACGTCCTGTATCTCGGCCGTGGCACCAGTTTCCCGCTAGCGATGGAAGGAGCGCTGAAGCTCAAGGAGATTTCCTACATCCATGCCGAAGGCTATGCAGCGGGTGAATTGAAGCACGGGCCAATCGCATTGATAGACGAGAACATGCCGGTGATCGTCATCGCGCCCCATGACCGCTTTTTCGACAAGACCGTCTCCAACATGCAGGAAGTGGCTGCCCGTGGAGGGCGGATTATCCTCATCACCGATAAAAATGGGGCAGCCGCATCGAAACTCGACACCATGCACACGCTCGTGCTGCCGGTAGTCGACGAGATTATCGCGCCAATGATCTTCTCGCTGCCGATACAGCTTCTTGCCTACCACACGGCGCTCTTCATGGGGACAGATGTAGACCAGCCGCGCAATCTCGCAAAATCGGTCACGGTCGAATGATTGTGAACCTGTACAGATGGCGAAGCTCTCGATGGAAAGCTACCCTTTGTCTGGATCCGGATGAAAACCAGATGACCAGTGTTTGCTGGAATTTGGAATCCCTTTTTTCGGCCGGTCGATCGGGGCACAGGGCGATCGAGCTTCCTAGAGCCGACGTCAGCACGCAGCCGGGGGCTTTCAAGAGTGGGTCTTTCGCTCCCCCGCCGGTGGAGATTGGCCGAAGGAAGCAGTGTCCGTACCGGGAGTTCGAGTTGGTGTTCAGAGTTCCAGGGCCCCCTCCTGAGATGGCCTGATCGGCTGTAGCGCATCCGACCTGCGATCCTTCGCGAATAATTCTCGCCGTTGGCTTTCTTGATTAGAAGGAGGTGAGCCGCCATATTCCGACCCAGCTCCTAATTCAGGCGGCCCATTCCATGGATGAAGCCGGTCCGGCTGAATGGACGTCCATTTTTTGATTTGCTTGGTCTGCGCCGCCGGGGGGGTATCTCCCGAGGGAGCTCCCATGTTCTTGGAGATGTTTATGAACGATTCGCGCATTCCCGAACCAGTCTTGACGGCTATGTCGCAGGGGACCCACATCGTCCGCGCTTATCGTGAGCACCTTGGGTATTCGATCGAGGATCTGACGGTCGCGAGCGGGCTTGCCGCTGAGGAAATTCAAAACATCGAGCGAGGTCTGAGGTACAACAAGGGATATCGGGATCGGATAGCGAGATCGCTTTCCATACCTGTGGGAATCCTTGAGGCAGAGTCGCACATTTCGGACGCCGCCTGATCAGTCGGATGATCCGCAATGGGTGGACTACCGCTCTTGTGATGTGAAGCTTGCGGCTGATTGTAGACGCTGATTCCGTTGGGATGCCTCTGGCGCAGTACCGCCAAGAGAATCTCGTCAACTTTCCGATGCAGGAACCCTTCACATGGGCTCGCGAACAACAAGGCGATGTAGCCGCCCGGAGTGCTACGAAACGTGCACGAGGGCATCGGCTCGCGACGAAGGATTGTAACGGCGAACTCTTGGTAGTTCGGCGAGGCGATGCTGGCGCTTGAGCATCAACTCGGCCTACGAGAGTGGCTACTCCTAGGCTGAATCGGCCAACATGGCCGGCATCGCGCCGCTCTGAAAATAACATGGCGGGCATCCTGACGTTTCCGGGTTGACTATGGGTGTTCGAACCACGAAAAGGGGCCGCTCTTCGTGAGTGGCGTGCGCCGGCAGTCTAACCCCAAGCCCCCCCGCCCAGGCTGCCGGCGCGCTTCTAGAAAGATCGAGGTAGGCACTCGCTGCGCTCTGCCCGCCGACACCTTGTGCTTCCTCCAGCGAGTCCAGCGGACCACCATGGGTGTTGCCAGTTCTGGTGCTTACCCACGTCCATTTGCGATCTCGGGTCATTGAGAGTACCGCAAGCACCCTCTCTGCTGGATGGCAACGCGGCTCGCGCCGCCCGTATGCAGCGCAAGCTCCATGCACGAGGTCGTCCCTTCAAAATACTTGATGCAGTTGCGCTTGCGTAGCTCCTTGCATGCGCTCGATGCCAGGAGGAGACCTCTGTCTAAACGCTCGCATCGATGCAACGCCGTTGATCACCATCATCGCGGCGACCGCTTCGCGGGGGGCCGCAGCCGTTTTGGAGCATGACGATCATGCCGGCGCCATCGCAGTGACGCACATGCAAAATTCACAGATGCATTCTCGCCCAATGCTAGGTGCCCAGCATATGTCCGGCATCCCGCAACGCGGCTACGAAGAGACGGGCATTGCCGTTGGCATCCATCTTGGCCTGCATCGACAGGGGCATCCTGTGCCAGCTCTCCAAGGACGCAATGTAATGTGAGAACATACCGTTAACGATGCAATAGTGGGTAACTAGGCCGTGTACATCCAACGCCAGCACGCCGAATTGGCCGCCGTGATATCGGATGGCAGCGACCCGCTGGACCTGCGCGTCACCGTCGATCCGCACGTCGAAAAGCAGGATGCCGCGGCTCCTGGTGGCTATCTCGGCGGCTTTTTCAGCGAAGCTCAACGAGAGCGAGCGGACGCTTTCGACTGCCATCTGTAAAACCATCAAGTTCAGTTCATCCACTGACATAAGGTACCTGTGCGCAAGACATGGGTGATTGCAATCGACCACACCGCTTGTTCACAGATGTCGGCTCATCACCGGTTATTCAGGGTTTGCCGGTCATCTTTGCGGCAAGCCATCCGGGCTCCTTGTACCCTGCAACCGTTGCAGTGGCGTCCCTCGGCGCTCGGAACCGCCAGGCTCTGCTCGTCGAGAACTTTGTCCGCGAGCAGCGTTCGCTTGAGCATTCCGCTGAAGCGTGACGTCTCACCAGTCCGTGTCCTTCCAGCTCACCGCGAGGGCGTTTTGCGCACCGCACGCAAGCGCACGAAACTGGTCTCCGTTCACTTCACAAAATGGTTTTCCTGAAGTACTGGAGCGCAGAGAAATCTCCGGTCGCAGCCTACCCGGTTAAAACAAGGACCCAACGATGAAGACTCTCGTCGTCTGCTCCGGCGGATTGGATTCCGTTACTCTTGCTCACAAGGTGGCAGCGGAGCACCAGCTTACCGGCCTGCTATCGTTCGATTACGGCCAACGGCATAGGAAGGAATTGGGCTTCGCCACCCTTTGCGCGGAGCGCCTGGGCGTCCCGCAGCGAATCATCGACATCCACGAGATCGGCGGCGGCCTTTCCGGCTCCGCGCTGACCGACAATGTGGACGTGCCCGATGGGCACTATGCCGAAGATACGATGAAGGTAACGGTGGTGCCCAACCGGAACGCCATCATGTTGGCCATTGCCTTCGGCCTCGCCGCAGCGCAAGACGCTGACGCGGTGGCGACGGCCGTGCATGGTGGGGATCATATTGTCTATCCCGATTGCCGTCCGGCCTTCATCGATGCTTTCCAGATGATGCAGGGCCACGCGCTCGACGGCTACGCGCAGATTCGCCTTTATGCACCCTATGTGAACCTGACGAAGGCGGACATTGTTAGGGATGGAGCCACATACGGCACGCCGTTTGCGCAGACCTGGTCCTGTTACAAGGGCGCCGAGCGTCATTGCGGGAGGTGCGGGACCTGCGTCGAGCGGCGTGAGGCGTTTCACATCGCTGGGCACCCGGACCCAACCGAGTACGAGGACTCCGACTTCTGGCTCGGAGCGCTGCGAAGGACCACCGCGTAATGTTCCGCATCACCAAGGAATTCCACTTCTCAGCCTCGCATCAGCTCACCTCATTGCCACCCGATCACCAATGCGCGCGCCTGCACGGACATAACTACATCGTCGAAGTGGAGCTTTCAGCGAATGGACTGGACGATCACGGCTTCGTGCGCGACTACCACGATTTGGCGCCATTCAAACGCTACATCGACGAGAGCTTCGACCACCGACATCTCAACGACGTGCTGGGACACGAGCAAGTCACGGCGGAATATCTGGCCAGACATTTCTACGACTGGTGCAAGGCACGCCTGAGCGAAACCGCGGCCGTGCGGGTGAGCGAAACGCCGAAAACCTGGGCGGAATACCGGCCATGACCAATACGCATCCCGCAATCCGCGTTAGCGAGATTTTCGGGCCGACGATCCAGGGCGAGGGCGTGCTCATAGGTTTGCCGACGATCTTCGTCAGAACCGGCGGGTGTGACTTTCGCTGTTCCTGGTGCGACAGCCTGCATGCTGTGGACAATCAATTCCGCCATGAATGGGAGATGATGTCCGTCGGCGCGGTGTGGAAAAATGTGCTTGCGCTTTCCGGTGGCCGCCCGCTTATGGTGTCACTGTCAGGCGGCAATCCGGCCATCCAGCCGCTCGGCGCGCTCATCGACCGAGGCCATGGTGACGGTTACCGTTTTGCGCTGGAAACCCAAGGTTCGCTTGCCAGGGACTGGTTTGCGCACCTTGACGTGCTGATCCTCAGCCCAAAGCCGCCGTCAAGCCAAATGACGACAGATTGGGCCGCTGTCGAGGCGTGCCTCCAGGCGGCACAAGGCAAGCCCCAAATCGTGCTCAAGCTCATTGTTTTCGACGAAAGGGACTACGCCTACGCGAAAGACGCCGCTGCGCAATTTCCGCAACTTCCGATCTATCTGCAACCCGGCAATCACACGCCGCCACACCCGGCAAATGATGACGCGCCCGTCGACCTTGACGGAATATTGAAGCGCATGGAGTGGCTGGTTGACAGCGTGACCCGCGACAAATGGTTCGAAGCCCGCGTGCTACCGCAGCTGCACGTTATGCTCTGGGGTAACAAGAGAGCCGTCTAGGCCAAGCCCTTTCCACCGGAACTGCACCGGCATATTCGGGTGAACGGGTGGTTCAACGTTGACCGCGCTGCCGGGGTGCTTGCGGACTTCTGCCACCGGCCCAAGTGTTGTCAGCCGCTTGCACGGCACCTTGCATTCTCCTTGCAAGGTCGAAGGGAGCTGTCGCCGACAACCATGATCTCACAGGCAGGGCATGAGCGGGCGATATCGTCGCCATGCCAAGACGCGTCTGGTCCGCTTCGAACCGTCTCGGCCGACGGTCGCCGGTCAACAGTGGAAAACGATCGCAATCGGTTCACGATCGAGTGAGAGCCATGACCGTTCCTCTGCGGCGCTCAGACTGCCGCCGAGTGCCTGGCCGTTCCAGTTTCGAAATATTTGTCGAACCTGGCCGCGATGCTTCGGACGAAAGGGCGACTTTCAGCCGGCACAACGAATCTGTCGCCATCAAGTTCAAGCAATCGAACCGGATCGTGGAGGGCCATGGAACTTGACTGAAGGAGGAGCCTCTGGCCGGCCTCGCCGAAGCGTTCCACCAGATCGATGGCCGAGAAGGCGAAGTCGCACATCAAACGTTCGATGATCCAGCCGCGAACGCGGTCGTCGTTGGAAAATGCGATACCCCGAACAGCGGCCAGCCCGCCGTCATCAACCGTGCATCGATATTCGCTGGTCGAAGGCATGTTCTGCGCATAGCCCTGCCGAAACTGGCTGATGGACGATGGGCCTAGCCCAATCAAGGTTTCGCAGCAATCGTCGGTGTAACCCTGAAAGTTCCGGTGCAGTGTTCCGGCGCGGGCGGCAAGGGCCAGGGCATCGCCGGGTTTGGCGAAATGGTCGAGGCCGATTGCTTCGTACCCCTGGTCCACGATCGCCCGCGCCGCCAGTTGCAATTGAGCAAATCTCTCCGCGGGACCGGGCAGCCATGCCTCGTCTATCATGGTCTGATGTTTCTTGAACCACGGCACATGGGCGTAGCCAAAAAGCACTATCCTGTCGGGTTCCAAGGTCAGCGCCTGCGCGACGGTGGAGGAGACGCTCTCCCTCGTCTGGTGCGGCAAGCCGTAGAGCAGGTCTAGATTGACCGATTCGACGCCGCGCGAACGAACACCGTCGACTACCGCTTTGGTCTGCAAAAAGCTCTGCTCGCGGTTGATTGCCTTCTGAACCTTCGGATCGAAGTCCTGGACGCCGAGGCTCGCACGGGTCGTGCCGATTTCGGCAAGCGCATCGAGGCGGGCATCGTCCATATCATTGGGTTCGATTTCAACGCTGATCTTGGCGCCGGGAAGAAAGGCGAAGCTGTTGCGCAGGACGCTTCCCAGCGCCACAATATCCTCAGGTTCCAGCATCGTCGGGGAACCGCCGCCGAAATGAACCGCGCGAACTCGGCCCTTGCCGGTAACAAGGCCGCCAACCGTGGCGATCTCCGCATACAGCGAGCGCAGATAAGCGGCCACCGGCTCGTAGTGGCGGGTCTGTTTGGTATGGCACGCGCAGAACCAGCAGAGCCTGTCGCAATAGGGAATATGCAGGTAAAGCGATATCTCGTCACCACCTTCGAGCGCCTCCAACCAGCCTCGGTAAACGACGGCATCGACGCCCGCATGGAAATGGGGCGCAGTCGGATAACTGGTATAGCGCGGGACGTTCTCGCCAAATCTGGCAGCTAGCTTTTGTCGCATGTCGTGGTCCACCGTGTTTGCGTCGCCCGAACTGTGGATGCTTGGATGAGCCTAAGCCCTGATTTCGATCAACCTTCAGCACGGACAAACTGCCGCAAGGATTTTTCTACCGTGGATTGCTATCCTGCCCGCACTGGACCGGTAGAGCGATCGAATGACATTACGGCAGGATATTCACAGTTCCGGCATTCCCGTTCTTTGCCTGCCTTGCGAGGCACGGCGCCGCGGTGTCTGTGGCGCGCTCGAGCCAGACGATTTGGCTCAGCTCGCCAAGACGTCGTCGCGGCACAATATCGAGCCGGGGGTCGAACTGATCGGCGACGCCGAGGCGGTGGACTGTTATTCAAACGTGCTTTCAGGCGTGGTGAAGCTCACGAAGAGCCTTTCGGACGGCCGCCAGCAGATCGTCGGTCTCCAGTTCGCGCCGGATTTTCTGGGACGGCCCTTCAAGATGAAAAGTGCGATCAATGCGGAAGCGGCAACAGCTGTCTCGCTGTGCTCGTTTCCGAGAGCGGCCATCGAACGGATGATGAAGCAGTCACCCGAATTTGTGCATCGCCTGCTCAAGCAGGCGCTGAACGAACTTGACGAGGCCCGCGAATGGATGGTGACTCTGGGGCGCAAGACCGCACCAGAGAAGGTGGCGAGCTTTCTCCTCATGATTGCCCGGAACATCGACTCCAATGTTGACCCGGCGGCTATGTCGGCATGCTTCGAGCTGCCGATGACGCGTGCCGACATATCTGATTTCCTTGGCATCACAAACGAGACCGTGAGCCGTCAGCTGACCAGCCTGAGAATGGACGGCGTGATTCGGATCGAGAACAACCGCCGCGTCACCGTGGACAGCATGAGCCGGCTGGAACGGCGCTGCGGCGGCCGAGGCGCAATAGCCGTTTGAATGACACGGAGCTGCATGGCCCACGCCACTTACTTCATTCGGGGCAGGGCATGCTCGCGTTGGGCTCAGAAGACATCGCGTAGCGACAGCCCGTTCTCCATCCGATCGTATACGCCAGTTGCGTTTCGGCTCGTCGGCGAAGCATCCACACTTGGCCGAAGTCAATATGCCTCATACGCAGGCGAAAATCGCCGTCTCCCCAAACTATAAATGTCGCGAAGGCAGCGCAACGCTGGCGCTGGCTGTTCCAAGGCATTGAAACGATCGACGTTCGGTAAGGCATCGGCCTGCTTACCAGCGTCACAGAAGGTGCGCTTCCCCAACGCCCGCGGTCGCCTCCTACCCGGGCCCCGACTGGGGACGCCGGGCCTGTCCATAAACCGTCGGCCGGTGCTGCACTTCCACATTCGACACAGTCTGATCGCACCGAACTCGATGCTGCTCGAAGCAAAATGGTGCGGCTCTGACATGGATCAGGGCGAGCAGGCGACGGCTGCGCAATAAGGCACCGCGGTTTGGCATCCGCCGGAATTGGAAATCGGGGCTTGCGATGAAATTCGGCAAAGAAATCGTGCTTCTAAGCCTGTTCGCATTCGCGGCTTTGGTGGCCGCTGGCGCTGGGGTGGATGAACCCTTTCGCCAGCATATGTGGGTCTTGTTCTTCGCCTTGGCTGGCTTCACTGCGATCCTGTTGCGCAACACTGAGTTCAAGCCTGCCGCGCCGATCGACCCGTCCGCTTACATGGACGGGCCAATCCGCTATGGCGCCATCGCCACCATGTTCTGGGGTGTCATCGGCATGCTTGTCGGCGTGGTCATCGCGCTGCAGCTTGCCTATCCCGATCTCAACATCCAGCCCTGGTTCAACTTTGGCCGTTTGCGGCCACTGCATACGTCGGGAGTCGTCTTCGCCTTCGGCGGCAACGCGCTGCTTTGCACGTCTCTCTATGTCGTGCAACGCACCTGCCGCGCCCGGCTGTTCGGCGGCGATCTCGGCTGGTTCGTGTTCTGGGGCTACCAGCTCTTCATCGTCATGGCAGCGACTGGCTACCTGCTCGGCATCACCGAGAGCCGCGAATACGCCGAGCCCGAATGGTATGTGGACATCTGGCTGACCATTGTCTGGGTCGCCTATCTCATCCTGTTCCTCGGCACGATCCTGAAGCGCAAGGAACCCCACATCTACGTCGCTAACTGGTTCTACCTGTCCTTCATCGTCACCATCGCGATGCTGCATGTGGTCAACAACCTCTCCATGCCCGCCTCCTTCCTGGGCTCGAAGAGCTATTCGGCTTTCTCCGGGGTCCAGGACGCTCTGACGCAATGGTGGTATGGCCACAACGCCGTGGGCTTCTTTCTGACCGCCGGCTTTCTCGGCATGATGTATTATTTCGTACCCAAGCAGGCGAACCGGCCGGTCTATTCCTACCGGCTGTCGATCGTCCATTTCTGGGCAATCATCTTTCTCTACATCTGGGCTGGACCCCATCATTTGCACTACACCGCCTTGCCCGATTGGGCGCAGACGCTCGGCATGGTGTTCTCGATCATGCTGTGGATGCCGTCATGGGGCGGCATGATCAATGGCCTGATGACGCTGTCGGGCGCCTGGGACAAGCTCCGCACCGATCCGATCATCCGCATGATGGTGATGGCCATCGCCTTCTACGGCATGTCCACCTTCGAGGGCCCAATGATGTCGATCAAGACGGTCAACTCGCTGTCGCACTATACCGACTGGACCATCGGACACGTCCATTCGGGCGCACTCGGCTGGGTCGGCATGATCTCGTTCGGCGCGCTTTATTACATGGTGCCGAAGCTGTGGAACCGTGAACGGCTCTACTCGCTGCGCCTCGTTACCTGGCACTTCTGGCTGGCGACGCTTGGCATCGTTGTCTACGCGTCGGTCATGTGGGTGTCCGGCATCATGCAGGGCCTGATGTGGCGCGAATACGACGAGCAGGGCTTCCTGGTCTACTCCTTCGCCGAAACCGTGGCCGCCATGCACCCCTACTACATCATGCGCGCCATCGGCGGAGCCATGTACCTTTCCGGCGCCCTGATCATGGCGTGGAACATCGCCATGACCATCCTTGGCTACCGGCGCGAGGAGGATCCGATGCCCGGCTCCGTTCCCGCCCTCCAGCTTGCGCGATGATGAGACAGAAAATGAGGTTGATGAACAGACACGCGGTCATCGAGAAGAACGCTACACTTCTTCTCCTCGGGTCGCTGCTGGTCGTGACAATCGGCGGCATCGTCGAGATCGCGCCGCTCTTCTATCTCGACAACACGATCGAGAAGGTCGAAGGCATGCGGCCCTACTCGCCGCTCGAACTCGTCGGGCGCAACATCTATGTGCGTGAGGGATGCTATCTATGCCATAGCCAGATGATCCGCCCGTTCCGTGACGAGGTCGAGCGCTATGGGCATTACAGCCTGGCGGCCGAGTCGATGTATGATCATCCCTTCCAGTGGGGATCGAAGCGCACCGGACCGGACCTCGCTCGGGTTGGCGATCGCTACTCAAATCTTTGGCATGTCGAGCACCTCACGGACCCTCGTTCCGTGGTGCCGGAATCCATCATGCCGAGCTATGGCTTTCTGAAGGATACGCCGATCGCGGTGAAGGATTTCTCGACGCATCTGGTTGCCAACAGGCGCGTCGGCGTTCCCTACTCCGACGACATGGTCGCTAACGCCAATGCTGATTTGATGGCGCAGGCTGATCCCAATGCCGACACGTCCGGCCTCGAGGCCCGCTACCCCAAGGCCAGGATCGGCGATTTCGACGGTGATCCGCAGCAAGTCACCGAAATGGACGCCCTGGTTTCTTATCTCCAGATGCTCGGCACGCTTGTCGATTTCAAGAACTACGATGAGACCGCCGGCTACCGCTGAGGACAATGGCGATGACGTACAATTTCATGCGGGAGTTTGCTGACAGCTGGGGCCTGCTTGCCATCGCTCTTTTCTTCATCGGATCCGTTGCCTTTGCACTTCGCCCCGGCAGCCGCAGGCAAGCCGGCGAAGCAGCTCAAATTCCTCTGAAGGAGGACTGATCATGAGCAGCGATCACATTGACGAGGTTTCCGGCATCTCGACGACCGGTCATGAGTGGGACGGCATTCGCGAGCTCAACAACCCGCTCCCGCGCTGGTGGGTCATCACCTTCTACATGACCATAGTCTGGGCGATCGGTTACACAATTGCCTACCCGGCATGGCCGCTGTTGCACTCCGCGACAAAGGGCGTACTTGGCTATTCCAGCCGCAACGAAGTCAAGAACGAGTTGTCCGCGGCCGAAGCGGCAAAGGGCAAATATGTCGCCGCAATAGAGTCGAAAAGTGTTTCGGAGATTGCTGCGGATGACACGCTGCGCGAATTCGCCGTCGCTGCCGGCGCCGCCGCGTTCAAGGTCAATTGCGTGCAGTGCCACGGTTCCGGCGCCCAGGGGTCCAAGGGCTTTCCGAACCTAAATGACGACGACTGGCTGTGGGGCGGCGAGGTGGATCAGATCCAGCAGACGATCGCTCATGGCATCCGCTTAGCCTCCGACCCGGCTACGCGCCTGTCGGAAATGCCGGCCTTTGGCGACATCATCACCGCCGATCAGATCAAACAGGTCAGCACCTACGTTGCCAGCCTGTCCGGCACTGTCGGCGATCAATCGTTGGTCGCGCTCGGCGCCAAGGTCTTCGCCGAAAATTGCGTGGCCTGTCACGGCGACAATGCAAAAGGCAACAAGGAACTCGGCGCTCCAGATCTGACCGACGCCATCTGGCTCTACGGGTCAGGCGAAGCGGCCATCGCCGCCCAGGTCACCGCGCCGAAACAGGGCGTGATGCCGGCCTGGGGCGCGCGCCTCGGCGAGACCAAGGTCAAGGAACTGGCGGTCTACATCCATTCGCTTGGCGGCGGAGAATAGGAGCAGAAGCCTATTCTCGTCCTCCCCCTCCCGCCAAGCGACGAGGCCCGGCGCAAGCCGGGCCTCGGCATCATCCAGAACCGATGAGTCGGTTTCCGGCGAAATCGTCGCTGGTGACTGGAGCTTCTCGTGCTTGATAACACGCAAATAGAAAGGATCGAACCCACGCCGGTCAACTCCGCCAAGGTGCGTCAGCCAATGTACGCTGCGCGCAAGAAGATCTTCCCGAAGCGGGCCTCGGGCAGCTTTCGCCAGTTCAAATGGCTGGTGATGGCGGTCACGCTCGGCATCTACTATCTGACGCCGTGGCTGCGCTGGGATCGGGGCTCGTTTAGCCCGGACCAGGCCGTGCTGCTCGATGTCGCTAACCGGCGTTTCTATTTCTTCTTCATCGAGATATGGCCGCAGGAATTCTACTATGTCGCCGGCCTTCTGGTCATGGCCGGCGTCGGTCTTTTCCTGATCACGTCGACTGTCGGCCGTGCCTGGTGTGGCTACACATGCCCGCAGACCGTATGGGTCGACCTGTTCCTGGTCGTCGAGCGCGCGATAGAGGGCGACCGCAACGCTCGTATCAAGCTTGATGCCGGTCTCTGGACCCCCCGCAAACTCGTGCTGCGGGTATCGAAACACGCCATCTGGCTGGCCATAGGCGCGCTGACGGGCGGCGCCTGGATCTTCTATTTCGCTGACGCGCCGACGCTGCTCGGCGAACTCTTCACCGGCACGGCAGCGCCTGTCGCCTACATCACCGTCGCGGTTCTGGCGGCTACCACCTACACGTTCGGCGGTCTGATGCGCGAACAGGTCTGCACCTATATGTGCCCGTGGCCCCGCATCCAGGCGGCCATGCTCGATGAAAATTCCCTCACTGTCACCTACAATGACTGGCGCGGCGAACCGCGTTCGCGCCACGCCAAGAAGGTGCTGGCCGCAGGCCAGCTCGTGGGCGACTGCGTCGACTGCAATGCCTGTGTCGCGGTCTGCCCGATGGGGATCGACATTCGCGATGGCCAGCAGCTCGAATGCATCACTTGCGCGCTCTGCATCGACGCCTGTGACGGCGTCATGGACAAGCTCGGCAAGGAGCGTGGGCTGATCGCCTATGCGACGCTCTCCGACTACAACGCCAACATGATGCTGGCGACTGCAGGCGGGTCCAGCTCAGTCAATCCGGCGCTGGTCAGGACGGATGACGGCCTGTTTTCGGACAGAGTGGCGCATTTCCACATCCGCAAGATCTTTCGGCCACGCACCTATGTCTACATGGCTATGTGGTCGCTGATCGGTCTCGGCCTGCTCTATTCGCTGCTGACGCGCGATCGGCTCGAAGTCAACGTGCTGCACGACCGCAATCCGCAATTCGTCACGCTCTCCGACGGCTCGATCCGCAACGGCTACACCGTCAAGCTGCTCAACATGATTCCCGAACCGCGGACCATTGTTGTCACGATGCAGGGCTTGCAGGGCGCCGAGATGAGCGTCGTCGGCGACGACGTCCCGGCAGGCCGTTCTGTCGCCATTCCGGTCGAACCCGACCGCCTGAAAATGCTGAAGGTCTTCGTGCGCCAGCCAGCGGGTCAAATCCAGGACACAGCGCAGACCTTCACGTTCCGTGTCGAGGACAAGGCGAGCTTCGAGTCGGACGAATACACCGCCACCTTCAACGCGCCGGAGACTGCCAGATGAGCGCCAGAACACAAAAAACCCGCGAATTCACCGGCAGGCACATGCTGTTCACCATCCTTGCCTTCTTCGGTGTGGTCATCGCGGTCAATCTGACGATGGCCACGCTCGCCAACACAAGTTGGACCGGCCTTGTCGTCGAAAACACCTATGTGGCGAGCCAGCAATTCAACAAGCAGGCCGAGGAGGGTCGCGCGCAGGCAGCCCTTGGCTGGACCGGCAAGCTGACCATCGCATGGGGCGAAGTCCGCTACGGCCTCACCGACGCCGGCGGCAAGCCGGTTCCCTTGCATGGCGTCAAGGTGCTGTTTCGCCATCCCGCATACGAGAAAGAGGACAAGTCCGTCACGCTCGCCCTCACCTCCGGCCAGGAGTTCGCCGCGCAGCACATGCCGAAGGATGGCGTCTGGATTGTCGAAGTCGACGCCGACGCCGGTCTGCATAAACCGTACCGCGACGTCCGCAGGATCATGATTTCCAATGGAGCGCTGCAATGAGTTGTTGTGCACCGGGCGCCGAAATGGCGCTTGATCTGGTCAACACCGGATCGGTCCTGCCGTCCAGCCAGGAGATCAGGCTGGCGAGCCGATCGCTTGGCGATGATCTCCGCCAGACCGATCTTTCGGTCCCCACGGTTCATTGCGCGGCCTGCATCCAGGCGATCGAGACAGCACTGGGAAAGCTCGATCAAGTGGAGAGCGCTCGTGTCAACCTGTCGACGAAGCGGGTCGCGGTCCGCTGGCGTGGAAACCAGGTACCACCATTCGTCGCCGCGCTGGGACGGCTGGGCTACGAGGCGCATCTGTTCGACCCCGAGGTCGACAACAAGGACAAGACGCTTTCGGAGCTGATCCGCGCCGTTGCTGTCGCCGGCTTTGCGGCGGGCAACATCATGCTGCTTTCGGTCTCTGTCTGGTCCGGTGCTGAAGGCGCTACCCGCGACCTGTTCCACTGGGTCTCGGCGCTTATCGCCATCCCGCCACTGGCCTTCGCCGGCGGCATCTTCTTCCGCTCGGCCTGGAATGCGCTGCGTCACGGCCGCATGAACATGGATGTGCCGATCGCGGTCGGGGTATCCCTCGCCTACGCCATGAGCCTCTATGAGACGATCACCCATGGCGACCACGCTTATTTCGATGCATCGGTGTCACTGCTGTTCTTCCTCCTGATCGGCCGCACGCTCGATCACGTGATGCGCGAACGCGCCCGCACCGCCGTCAAAGGCCTGTCACAGCTCGCGGCGCGTGGCGCCATGGTGCTGCGCGGCGATGGTGCACGCGACTATCTGCCGGTTGGCGAGATCGAACTTGGCATGCTGCTGTTGATCGCTGCCGGCGAGAGAATCCCCGTCGACGGCAAGATCATTCAAGGGGCCTCGGATCTGGACTGCTCGTTGGTGTCCGGCGAGAGCACGCCTCGAAACGTAGCGGCAGGCGAAGCCGTGCAGGCCGGTGTCCTCAACCTAACCGGCCCGCTGACGATCGAGGCGACCGCCGCCGCGAAAGATTCGTTTCTGGCGGAAATGGTTCGGCTGATGGAGTCCGCAGAGGGCGGCCGCGCGCATTATCGCCGGATCGCCGATCGTGTTTCAGCGCTCTATGCCCCGGTGGTTCATCTCACAGCCTTCGCGACGTTCCTTGGCTGGATGGCGGCGACCGGTGACTGGCACCGGGCGATAACCATCGCCATTGCCGTTCTGATCATCACATGCCCGTGCGCGCTCGGCCTCGCCGTGCCGATCGTCCAGGTGGTCGCGGCGCGGCGCCTGTTCGAGAACGGCATCATGGTCAAGGACGGTTCGGCCATGGAGCGCCTGGCGACGATTGATAAAGCGGTGTTCGACAAGACCGGAACGCTCACCCTCGGCCAGCCCCGGCTGGTCAATGCGGACTCGATTGATCCGGCCATGCTGGCAATCGCGGGAGACATGGCTGCGCACTCGCGTCACCCGTTTTCGAAGGCCATAGCCGGTTTTGCCCGCCTTGGCGGGCAGCACAAATTCGATGCCGTCACCGAGCACCCGGGTTTCGGGATCGAAGCCACAGCGACAGGTAGCACCTGGCGGCTGGGCCGGCGCGGATGGGCTGGATGGAAGGCCCGGACCGGCGGCGAAGGCAAACATGGCTATGGCGGAACGGTGCTGACAAAAGACGGGTTCATTGTCGCGACCTTCGATTTTGAGGACGCGCTGCGCGCCGACGCCAGGGCGGCGATCGGGCAATTGACCCATGCTGGGGTGTCGGTGGAAATGCTGTCGGGCGATACCGCGGGCGCCTGCGGCGAAGTTGCAAAAATGCTGGGTATCGACAATTTTATTCCGTGCCTGCTGCCGTCCGGCAAGGTCGAACGCATTGAGACGGCGGCGAAAGACGGACACAGGGTTCTGATGGTTGGCGACGGTCTCAACGACACGCCTGCGCTGAGCGCTGCGCATGTCTCGATCGCTCCTGCCACCGCCGCCGACATTGGCCGCAACGCGGCCGATTTCGTATTCCTGCGCGAAAGCCTTCTGGCAGTGCCTCTCGCGCTGGATGTCTCGCGCAAGGCGGGAAGCCTGATTCGCCAGAACATCGTGATCGCGATCGTTTATAATGCTGTTGCCGTGCCGATCGCCATTCTGGGCCATGTTACGCCTCTTATCGCCGCGGTCGCGATGTCAGCCTCGTCATTGCTCGTGGTTGGAAATGCCATGCGTCTGCAAGGCTTCGCAACGGGTGCGTCGTCCGCGATTGCGCGGCAAGACAGGCCCGCGCGGGCCGGCGCCTTGGCTCAATCGTCATGACGACGCTCGTCTACCTCATCCCCGTAGCGCTATTCCTTGGCGCACTCGGCCTGTCCGGCTTCCTTTGGGCGTTGAGAAGCGGCCAGTACGAGGATCTCGATGGCGCGGCGGAGCGCATTCTCATCGACAGCGACGACGGCGCGGAGAATGCCACTCGTTCCAAGTGACTCAGATCAACGCGCCGCGGGTCGGGATGTCCTATCGTCGTCCGACGAAAGATCAGGAGGGTGAGGATGCAAGCCGAATCCTTAATGACAAAGCCAGTCATCACGACGCATGCGAACGCGACGATCGCCGAAGCGGTCATGCTTTCAAGCAAAGTCAGCTGCCTGCCAGTAACGACCAGCGACGGCACCTTGGTTGGCATTGTAAGCAAAAGCGACTTCTTGCGCCGAGAGGAACTCGGAACCCAGCGTGTGCGTCCGCGCTGGCTGGAGCTTGATCTTGGCCCGGGCACAACCGCCAATGACTATGTGTGCGCTCGAATGGACGGATCATCCATCAGGTGATGACCACACACGTCATCTCGGCGCCTCCTGTCGACCTGATGATGCAACATCGCACAACAATGTCCCGATTGTCGATTCGGGAAAGGGTCGTCGGCATCATCACGCGAACTGATTTGCTGCTTGTCCTGATCCGCCATGCCGAAACAGGGAACCACGCCACCCGATGACGAACTGATCCGCAAGGCTATCCTTGCCGAACTGCAGCCACAAACCTGGAGCGGTGGTGACTTGATCGATGTGAGGGTCAGCGACGGCCTTGTCGAACTGAAGGGGGCGATTGTCGACGAGCGTCAGCGGAAGGCAGCGATCGTTGCGGCTGAGAAGGTTGCCGGCGTCGGGCAAGTCAAGGACCGCCTCCTCCTCAGTACGGATCCGTTCTCAGTGATGGTTTCATAGCTGCGAAAAAAGCGGGGACGCCAAGCAGAGTCCCTTTGGTTCTGCTCCCTTCCCACATCACTTGGACATGAGGCCGTCGGCGAGTTCCTTCGGCGTCTAGCGCGTTAGGAGAGCACGCTGTCGGCAGCAAGACGCCCGTCCAGACGGAAATGCGGTGGCCGCTGCCTGTTTTGGTGGGGCTTGGACCGGGGCTTCCTGTGGATCTTGAAGAGCGGCCAATACGAAGATCTCGACGGCTCCGCCGAGCGGGTCCTTATCGATCGGGAAGAGCCGCGAGGCTGAACCGGTTGGCGGCGCCAACGACTGTGCGGATGCTGGTCGTCAGTCGACCGAATCTTTGCTGGCGATTGCCCGCGTCATGACGATATCGGCGCGGTGCGAAGAACGGATCTGCCACAATACGTTGCCGAACCTTTGGCCAGGAGGGACACGCGATTGGGAAGCCGACCATTCAGAATGCCCAGACATGGAGACGTTTTCACGGCAATCGACCACTCGACCGTGAACCCGCCGCTGACGGGTTTGTCGAGCCTGGTTGATCCAGATCAGCGTTATCTCTTCATCGGCATGGTTTCATTGACCAGGCTTCCAACGGAGAACGCATGTCTATCGAGTTGGGGAGATGAGCGGCAAACCGTGGGTGATTGCGATGCTTCAAGAGCGCTTCGTGTCGAAGATAGCCGCTATGGCGGCACGCTGATGGCCGGCTATGTCGACAAATTCGACATCATTGTCGTCGGAGCTGGTCCGGTCGGACTTGCCTTCGCAGCATCGCTCGCCTGGAGCCGACTCAAGGTGGCAGTGGTTGAACGGCAGTCGCTCGACAGCCTGGCGAATCCGGCTTTCGACGGTCGCGAGATCGCGCTGACCCACGCATCAGTGAGAATCCTTCGCGAGCTCGGCGCCTGGGATGCCATCCCCGCATCGGACAAATCACCGCTTCATGGCGCGCGCGTGCTCAACGGATCCAGCCCTTTCGCCCTGAGCTTCGATGCTCCCAGCGGATCTGGGGAACCACTCGGATTTCTGGTCCCAAATTGTCGGATCCGCGATGCCCTGTTCAAAATTGTCCACTTCCAGGATCATGCCCGGCTGCTGTGCGGCAACTCGGTCGTCAATGCAACAAATAGCGAAGACGAGGCGGTCATAACGCTTTCTGATGGCAGGCAATTGGCCGCTCGGCTGCTCGTAGCAGCGGATTCGCGTTTGTCCCCGATGCGCGACCTGCTCGGCATTGGCGCCAACATCCATCCGCTTGGCCACTCCATGCTGATTTGCCGAGTGAGGCACGAGCGCGTCCATCACCAGATCGCGGTCGAATGGTTCGACCACCATCAGACCATAGCGATGTTGCCGCTCATGGAAGGCGTGTCGTCGCTGCTTCTGACTTTGCGCTCAAGCGAGGCCGACAGACTGTTTGCTCTCGACGACGAATTGTTCCGCATGGAATTGATGAACCGGTGTCGAGGACGCCTCGGACAGATGACCCTGGCAAGCACCCGCCATGCCTATCCGCTGGTCACGACCTGGGCGCACAAGTTCTCGGCTCCGAGTGCGGCACTGATCGGAGACGCTGCCATTGGCATGCACCCGGTGACCGCGCATGGCTTCAACATCGGCCTCAGCGGCCAGAAGCAACTCGCTCATAAAATACTGACAGCATGTCGCGCCCGCCGCGACATTGCCGATCCCGACATGCTCGGCAGATACGAAAGCCGGCTGCGGCTGTCGGCGGGGCCGCTCTATCATGCCACCAACATGCTTGTCGGTCTCTACTCAAGCGAGCACTCGGCGGCACGGCTTGCAAGACATGCTGGGCTCCGCTTTGCCCAACATCTTCCCTTTGTCCGCCATGGCATTTCGGCCATGCTCAGGCGGTGAATCGCACAGAGCGCTGCCGCTCTGGAACGCTGTCTCGGCGAGGCTTCCTTGTCTTGCTGGCGCGCGTCGTCGCGGGGCAAGGCTGTCTCCTGGTGACGTTGCCGATCATGGCATGATTCGGATCAAGGCACGCGCGCGGGCGAAGCCTTGATGATTCGGCAATGCAAGCCAAAGGTGTGACCCGAAGCATGGTGAGCGCACTGGTTACCCTCGCTGGGTAGTTAACCCGTCCTTCAGTGGGCTTGCATAGATTTGGTCCTCGCGAACAACGACGCAAGCAAGCTGGTCCATTCATGGCACCCCTAAAGGAAGAAGAATCGCTGGAGGCCAAAATCCGTCAGGATCAGCTTGCTGACCTGAGGGCCGGGCTCTTCGTGTCGATGCCGATAAGCGCGATCCTGTCAGGCCTGATTTGCGCGGTGCAGGCCCTTTCTGGCGGCGGCTTTGCCGCTGCCAGCTGGTTCCTGGTCGTCAATGCGCTAAATGCCGCCCGGCTTGCACTCGCCCGTTTTCAGCTAAAGGAAACGGGGCGCCATCAGGATTTGCTTGGCGTTTTGCCGCGCCTTCGCATGTTTGGCGTCCTTGCCCTTCTGGCAGGGTTTGCATGGTCCTTCCCGGCCGTGCTGACTGTTGGATACACAACACCACAAGCACCGATGCATCTGGTCATCCTGGCGGGCATTTCAGCTGGTGCGGTTACATATGGCAGTTCGTATGCCGCGGCGGCGACCAGCTTCATCACACCTCCACTCCTCATCACGGTGGCGTGCCTTTTGGCGAAAGGCAATTTTGAACGCTACATTCTGGCTTTCACCGTTCTGCTCTTCATGGGCGGCTTGGTCCGAGCTTCGTTTGTTGGGCAGGCGCGCTTCCGCGAAGCAAGCCGCCTGAGACATGAGGCAGAGCGATTTGCGTCGGAAATGGAGCGCAACTCCAGGGAGGACCATCTGACCGCCCTTCTCAACAGGCGGGGCCTTGAACACGCCATCGGTCGGTTCAAGACCGCGGATGGCCCCTTCGTGGCAATGCTGATTGATCTGGACGGGTTCAAATCTGTCAATGACACCTACGGTCACAGGACCGGTGATGAACTGCTTGTCATGATCGCCCGCCGCATAGAGCAGGAAGCACCCGAAGGCTCAACGCTCGCTCGTATCGGCGGCGATGAATTCGTGCTGGTTTTTCCCTCAACGAGAGCTTCGCTTTCTGCCAGTGATCTCGCCTCCAATATCATAGCCAAAATTGCTCGCCCCTATATCGAGGTCGCGTCCGTTCGGGTCGGGGCATCGATAGGGATATACTTGGCGCAGACGCCGAGCCTGACTGAAATGTTGTTGCGGGCGGATATCGCCCTGTATACGGCCAAGCGCCATGGCAGGAACGAATTTTGCCTTTTCGATGCCGAACTCGACAGGGAACTGCAACGTCGCCAGTCGATCGAACGGGATCTTCATTCGGCGATAAAGACGGGAAGATTGCAACCTTGGTTCCAGCCGATCGTGAAACTCGAAACCGAGACCGTGGTCGGTTTTGAAGCCTTGCTGAGATGGTCCCATCCGACGCATGGTGCCATCTCTCCACCCGAAATCATCACGGCCGCACGCGAAACCGGAATGCTTCAGCTGCTGACGCAAACCGTATTCGCCGACTGTTGTGCTTTTATCGACGGCTTGGTGAAAGCTGACTGTCGTGACATTCGTGTGGCGATGAATGTTTCCCCTCGCGAACTGGAAGCCGGCGATATCGACGACATGGTTCTGGATGGTCTGGCGGCAAGAGGCCTGCCTGCGACGATGTTCGAAATCGAGATTACCGAAGAATCGCCGGTGGACCCGGACAGAGTGGATGAAAAGCTCGGACGGCTTTCACATGCCGGTATTTCCATCGCGCTCGATGACTTCGGCACCGGCTTTTCTACCTTGGCATCTCTCAAGGACCGTCGGATACGCAAGGTGAAAATAGACCAGGGCTTCATTCGCGGCCTGGCCAAGTCCCGAGAGGACCGACTGCTTGTCAAATCGGTCATCGAACTCGGTGACATGCTCGGGATCGAGGTCATGGCCGAGGGCGTCGAAACAGAGGCGGATCGGCAAACCCTGCACAAGCTTGGCTGCCGAACCGCTCAGGGCTTCCTCTTCTCCAAGGCTGTGCCTTCGATGCAAGCACTGGAAATGGCAGTCAAACAGCACGCGAACCAGTTGTGACCGCTCCCGCCGCGCCGGCTGTCGCGGCCGTGCGCTGCCGAATTTGGCTACAGAGACTTGCCTGCTCGAAACACGTGGCAGTGGGCGTTGTGCATCAGCCGGCGAACAGTTCCTTGTAGCCGGTCGTCACCATCCAGTTCGCACGGTCGATATGGCTGCGAAGAGCTTTGCGGGCGCGGACCGGGTCAATGGACGGGTCGATGCCGAGAATGCGCTCGGCCATCTCCTTTTCGCTGGCATTGTCGGCGCAGGCATCCAGGATCCGCAGGTAGATCGTGAAATGCTCCCTGTCGTAGCTCGTGAGGTTCTCCGACCAGGGGACTTCATCGCTCAAAGTTGAGCTTCGAGTCTCATCTGTTCCCATTGGTCCATTCATGCCTGCGAACCTCGCCTGTGAGCGCACGCAGTATATCCCAAAATGGGATAATCCGAAACCGGGATTAGTCGCTGATCCGGTCTTTACCCGACCGGTTCGCCTCCATGCCCAAATCCCTTCGATCGCCCCGCCACCAGCGGTTTCTGGCCCAGCTGGTTTCGCTGCGCAAGGCCAAAGGCCTGACCCAGGAGCAGCTGGCTGACAAGCTTGGTCGTCCCCAATCCTTCGTGGCCAAGTACGAGGGCGCAGAGCGGCGTCTCGACGTCATCGAGTTTCTCGACATAACTGCGGCCATTGACGCTGATCCGTGCGAGATTCTGTCCAGCCTCCGGTCCTAGCGGGCGCGCCGCATCTATCATGATCCGGACAGGAATATTGTCTAGGACAATGCCTCAATTTGTTGAAAGGCGAGCGCTGGTTTTCGGAGGAAGCCGCGCGCACGGCGCCGATGCCGTCGGGTTTCTCGACGTAACTGCGCCGCCTGACCATGTGCGAAAAAACTTGGCGCGCGCCCGCGCGCCTGACGACGCGCACCAGGTGCTCGTGAACCGAGCCCGCTTTTCTTCGGCAAGCTCAGGCGGTCTCGGCCATTCGGCTTCGCCCCTTGGCGTGGGCAGCCCTTCGGGCTGTGACGGCCGCCGCCCTTGCGGGCGGCGCGGTTTGTCTGTTGGCCTTTCCCGGTGGCGCGGGGGGGGGCGGCACTCCCTTCTAGACCCGCTGCGGCAGCCCGCAACCCTTCGCGTGCCGCTCAGGGTCCTCCTCTTCGTTCCGGTCCTTCGGATGCGGTCCGCCTACTGGGCGGGCCCTTCCGGTCGCGACTCGCCGCCCACCCCGCTTCCGGGGAAAGGCGCGGCGATTGGTGAGCGGAGGATAACACATGCGTGCAAACAGCAAGCGTACCACCAGCGGAGAGGCTGGCGCAGGCAAGGGCAGGCGCCCGGGCGCCAGCCTCTATCAGGAGATCACCGACCGCATCATTGCCGAGCTGGAGCGCGGTACCGTGCCATGGGTCAAGCCATGGGGCAGCGCAAAAGCAGGCCTCGGCCTGCCGAGGAATGCGTCCACGGGGCGCAGCTATTCCGGCATCAATATCCTCATCCTGTGGGGCGCCGTCATCGAGCGCAGCTATCCCAGCCAGAATTGGCTGACCTTCCGGCAGGCGCTTGCCCTGGGCGGCAATGTCAGGAAAGGCGAGCGCGGCACGACCATCGTGCATGCCGACCGCTTTGTCCCCAAGGACGAGAAGGAGCGCGCACGCCACGAGGGCGATGCACCACAGGCCGTGCCTTTTCTGAAGCGCTTCACCGTCTTCAATGTCGCGCAGTGCGACAATCTTCCGGAACCCCTCCATGCCCCCGCCGAGCCGCTGCCTCAGTGCGAGATCGTGCCGCAGGCCGAAACCCTGATTCGCGCCAGCGGTGCGGATTTCAGGGTCGGCGGCGATCGCGCTTTCTACATGCCGGGCAGCGACCACATTCAGGTGCCGCCGCAGCCGGCGTTCCATCAGCAGATCGACTATTACCGGACCTGCTTTCACGAGCTTGGCCACTGGACCGGCCACCCGACGCGGCTTGCTCGCGACCTCTCCGGCTCCTTCGGCTCCAAGGCTTACGCGCGTGAAGAATTGGTCGCCGAAATCACTGCCGCCTTCGTCTGCAGCAATCTCGGCATCGAGCCGACCGTGCGTCACGCCGATTACATCGGCTCATGGCTGAAGGTGCTGCGCGAGGACAACCGCTCCATTTTCCGTGCCGCCAGCCTCGCTTCGAAGGCCGCCGATTTCCTGCTTGGCCTTCAGGCCGATGCGGAAGGCGAGGCGCAAGAAGGGCCTGCGGCATGACGATGCCCGATGCTCAACTGGCCACGACCGAGCCGACGCCGGATAGCGAGGAGATGCCCATTCCCGACGGCGCCCGGGACTCACCCGCCCCGATGCAGAACTATGCCGATCTGCATCGCCAAGGTGCGCCCCGGGTCGCAGCGCGCAGCCAACGAGACGGTGACTGCCATCCTTGCCGGCTGCAAGGCTGACGCCGCATTCGGCAAATGCGGCACAAGCTATTGGCCTGCCCGGTGGTGGCCAGCGGCAATCGCGACCCCTTGCTGCCGCCGGCATGTTCGCGCGCAAGGTGGGCGCTCGGCGACGATAATCTCGTGCGCGTCGTGGGCATATGGTGGCAACCGGACGATGCCTTTCGATCGCTTGCGCGACGAGGAAATCGCCGATTCGATGCTCACCGAGATCGGCTTCAAGCATGTCGCCGACAGCAATTTCGCCTGGAAGGTCGAGTCCCAAACCGAGACTACCCTGGCGTCGAGAATGGCCGCTTCAGGTTGAGACCTGGCTGCCGCGCTGGGTGAAATTCCCGGCCGAAAGCTACACCAGCCGCGAGGCTTCCTATTCGCCGATCTGTGCGCAAGGAAGCAGTCGCTGTTCGTGCGCGAATAGTCGATCACGGCCCGAGCGGCGTTTTCTCGAGTACTGCCGCTGAGGACGCGCGCGCCGCTCCGGGCCGCGCCGGCTCCGATTGATCGTCTTGCCGAGCCAGTGCCGCGTGCGATAAATTCCAACGCCAATTCGCCCCCATTTCGGCAGCCCCGCACCGCCCCGGATTGCTTGCTGAGGCGCCAGGCGCATGGCGCCAATTGTACATCCGATTGCCGAGAGAGCCCGCGCCGCCGGCCCCCCGCATATTGCCGCCTGCTCGTTGTGCCCCCGATCGCGCAACCTGTCTCCATTGTGTCTCAGGGACCATTCCCCTGCGCCTGGCTTGACGACCTATGGGCGGATCCGGCCGGCCCGAAACCCTCGCCGGCAGCTTTTTTCCCCGCCGCCTGCGGCGGCTTCCTCGCGCCGCTTCGCTTCAAAAAAACTCCCCGCTCGGGTCCTCCGCTATCGCTGCGGCCGTGCCGGTTCCGGCGGTCCGGACGCGCCCATCACGGTCCGCCATCGCAGGGGAATGGTCCCCTGCGAGCACCAAGAGGAGACTGAAAATGACCGCAATCGGATACGTCACCAAACAGGAAAACGGCGGCTACAAGGGCCAGCTCAAGACGCTCAGCGTCCGCGCCGACATCGACATCGTGCCCAATCAGGCAAAGAGCGCCGACACCCATCCGGACTACCGGGTGCTGACGCAAGGGGTCGAAGTGGGTGCGGCCTGGATCCGCACCGGCGAGACCTCCGGCAAGGACTATGTGAGCCTGTCGATTGCGGCCCCCGAGTTTGGCCCGCGCAAGCTCTACGCCAATCTGGGCCGCGCCGCCGGCCAGGATGACGACGACACTTACGCCATCATCTGGAACCCGGTCGACTGACCGGCCGACCCGCAAAGCCCTGCGCCGCCAACCGGCGCAGGGCCTCTCTCAGGACCCGTGAGGCCGCCGAAGGGGCGGCGAAAACTCGCCCCCCACTCTTCGCCCGTCCCCAAAACGATCTCGCTCGCCGATCCTCGCCTCGCTTGCCCGTAACGAACCGAGGATCATCATGGACGACGAAAACGAACGCGCAGCCCGCGCCAAGAAGGGCAGTCCGTTTCTCAACACCGCGCAGGCGGCCTTCTATATCGGGCTGTCCCAGCGCACGCTGGAGAAGATGCGCCTCAAAGGCGGTGGCCCACAATTCCGCAAGCACGGCCGTTATGTCCGCTATCACATCGACGAACTCGACGACTGGTCGAAGGGGCACGCGCCGGAGACCGCGCCCGAGGATGGCGCGCACGAATCCGGCTCGGCCGGTGAGGGAGGCCGCTCATGAGCCGGCGTCCCACCATCCGTCTGATCGGCAGCCATCTGCGGCGCATTCGAGCCCGCAAGACGATCGTCGTTGCCACAATCGGCCTTGGCCTGATCGGCTTCGCCGCCTTCGGCAAACCATCGCCCTGGCTGGTCTGGAACGCCTCGGCGAGTGCGCCGGTCGGCCTCTATCGCGTCGCATCCAGATCGCCCGCTCGTGGTGATCTCGTACTCGTCCGCCCACCAAGACCGGTCGCCGATCTCGCCGCCGAACGCTTCTATCTCCCCAGCAACGTGCCGCTGATCAAGCGCCTTGCGGCGCTGCCCGGCGAGCATGTCTGCACCTTCGGCGACGCCATCATCATCGGCGGCGAGATAGCCGCGCGCCGGCTTGCCACCGACACGCAGCACCGTCCGCTGCCTTGGTGGAATGCATGCCGAACACTCGCCGCCGACGAGGTTTTCCTGCTCGGCAGCGATAAAGATCGCTCGTTCGACAGCCGCTATTTCGGGCCGGTGCCGACCGAAAACATCATCGGGAGGCTCGTGCCGCTATGGACCGAGTGACCCTCCTTATGCTGAGCATGGCGTGTCTCGCACCATGCTCCTGTTCCGCCGCGACCAACACGAAGCCGGTCGTCATCTCCCATAGTCCGCAGCTTGCAAGATGGCAGCCCTTCGTAGCCGAAGCAAGCCGGCGTTTCAGCATTCCACAGACCTGGATTTATGCCGTCATGGATGCCGAAAGCCGGGGGCAGACGACGCTCAATGGGCGGCCGGTCACGTCGAGCGCCGGCGCCATTGGCCTCATGCAGGTGATGCCAGGCACCTACGAGGAGTTGCGCGCAGAGCTTGGCCTGGGAGCCGCCCCGCACGACCCTCGCGACAACATTCTGGCAGGCACTGCCTATCTGCGCGCCATGTATGACCGCTTCGGATTTCCAGGCCTGTTTGCAGCCTATAACGCCGGGCCGGAGCGCTACGAGCAGCATTTGCAGCGCGGGCGACCGCTGCCTAGCGAGACGGTTTCGTATCTGGAAGAGATCAAGGCGGCGGGCATTTCGGCCGCCGATATGGACGCGCTCACCGGCAAATCCCATTCCAAAAGCGCGCCGGGAATCCCGTCCGGGCAGTCGCTGTTTTTTCTCCGAAACGGTGTTTCCGTGACCGGCCCGAATGGCCAACTCCTGGTGCCGCTCGGATCGGAGCGAGCAAGATCAGGCCGGCCGGATCGCAGGTGAGGGCAGCGGCTACCGTGGTCCGGGCGGGGGCCAGGGGGGCAGGTGCGCGGAAGGCAAGATAAAGGCAGCGCCTCCTGGAGACGGCGAAGTGTTTGTCTGCACATCGTTTTCCCAGGAGGTTGCCTCCGAGTCCAGGAGGGTCTGGCGGGCAAGCCTCTGAAATTGCTGCTGGCTCATCGGAGGCCGCATGCAGGATAACGAATTCACGCCGAAGCTCGGCAAAATTGGCTCGCGCGGCTCGAAGGCGGGCAAACGCTACGCTGGCCAGGTGCAGGCCGCGGTCAACCGAGCAGGCGGCAGGAGCGGACGCGGCAGCCGCTTCATCGGAAGCCGGGTGGGGCGCGGCGGGGCCGCTGCCGCCGTTCTTAGAGCGCGCGACCGCCACGCGGCGTTTCGGCAGCGGCGCGCAGTCGTCAAGGCACGCATCGTCAAGCTGGCCGGCAAGGGAGTCGACGGGGCTCGTGCGCACCTCCGCTACCTCCAGCGCGACGGCGTCACCCGGGAAAGCGAGCGTGGCGAGCTCTACGCTGCCGACAATGACCGCGCGGACGGCAGGGCCTTTCTCGATCGCGCGAACGGTGACCGTCATCAGTTCCGCTTCATCGTCGCCCCTGAAGACGGTATCGAGTATGATGACCTGAAGCCGCTCACCCGGCGCCTCATGGCGCAAATGGAAGAAGACCTCGGCACCAGGCTAGACTGGGTGGCCGTCGACCATTTCAACACCGGCCATCCCCACACCCACATCATCGTGCGCGGCAGGGACAATCACGGCGAAAACCTCGTCATAGCGCGGGACTACATCTCCTCTGGCTTGCGCGAGCGCGCAGCCGAACTGGTTAGCCTCGACCTTGGCCCGCGCACCGACCGCGAGATCGAGCAGCGCTTGCGCCAGGAGATGGATCAGGAACGCTTCACCAGCATCGACCGGCAGCTGATGCGCATGCGCGACGATGAGGGGTGTGTCTCACCGGCCAGCCGAGACACCTTTCGCCAGACGCTGCACCAGGGCCGCCTGCGCAAGCTCGAGCGGATGGGCCTCGCCGAGGAGATGCCTGCGGGTCGCTGGCGCCTGGAGGATGAGCTCGAAGCCACGCTACGCCGCATCGGCGCGCGCGGCGACATCGTCAAGACCATCCATCGCGAGCTGACCGGCAAGGGGCTCGTCCGCAGTGCCGCCGACCATCTTATCCACGATCGATCCGACGGGTCGGCTCAAACCGTGGTCGGACGTGTCGTCGGGCGCGGGCTGGCCGACGAAATCACTGACCGCCATTACCTCGTCGTCGACGGCGTGGACGGCAAAAGCCACTATTTTGATATCGGCAAAGGCGAGGCCACCCAACCGACACCAGAGGGCTGCATAGTGCGGGTCAAGCCGAGGGACACCGGGCCAAGAAAAGTCGACCGCACAATTGCCGGCATCGCGACGGTCAACGACGGGCGCTACAGCATCGATATACATCTCAAGCATGACCCCTCGGCCACCGAACGCTTTGCCGAAACGCACGTGCGGCGACTGGAGGCGATCCGCCGTGCGACCGGTGGCGTCGAGCGCGAGCCGGACGGCACATGGACAGTCGCGCCCGACCATCTCAACCGCGTCGCGGATTACGAGCGTCAGCGAGCGAGGGCCCAGCCTGTTGTCGTTGACAAGCTCTCATCAATGCCGCTGGAGAGCCAAGTAGGCTTCGACGGCGCCACCTGGATCGACCAGGAGCTGGTATCAGCCCACCCTGAGTCCTTGCGCGACTCTGGCTTCGGTCGCGAAGTACGTCAGGTCCAGGCCCGCCGACAGCAGTGGCTGATCGCGCAAGGTCTTGCCCATGATGCGCAGGATCGGGTCATCTATCGCGCCAACATGCTTTCAATGCTGCGCCAACGAGAGCTGAACCGTGTTGCCAGTCAGCTCTCGGACGAACTCGGGCTCTCGTATTCTGAAGCGCGGCATGGCAATCGAATAGACGGAACGCTGCGCCGCTGCGTCGAGCTCGCCGGCGGAAAATACGGTGTCATCGAGAAATCGCGCGAGTTCACGCTGGTGCCTTGGCGGCCGGTGCTTGAGCATCATATCGGTAAGGAGGTGTCTGGCGTGGTGCGCGCCGAGGGGATTTCCTGGACGATCGGACGCCAGAGGAGCGGGCCCGGCGTTTCGTGAACTGGCTACAATTTATTTGTCCGCGTTGAAACACATACTCAGCCCAGACGGAGTTCCTCCGCCTGCTGCTTGCTCGCAGCATTCATTGGGCGGAGAGTCAGTGTTCTGCATTTTGTAGTTCGCTCTGTCAAAAAGCGCTGGGAATATGCATCATGTTCTGCGTTGACACGGAAGGCGCGCCGACAGGTGCTGCGGATCGGCTCCCGATGGGCTGCCAGCTAGAAAGGTGGGCTGACTCGTGACAGCGAAAGGGGCTCTGGCGGCCGCGGTACGGCGACGCGAGTTCTGGCATCGAGGATGAAGCCGCACTTCCCTCATTCTACTCGCAGGACCGGCAGACGCGGCGGTCGCCCGTGCGAGCAACCATGCTGTTGGCCCTGGCGTGAACTGGCAGTCCGTCCCGGGGGGACTTTGTAACGGAGAAAACTAGGCGGAAAGAGGCGCGCGCCCGTCTCCCCAGCAACCCGCCTTGCGGATTCCTTCTCTGCCCGCTTCGCAGACGGGGATACCCTCCGCCCCCTTGCTATTCGTTGCCCGCCGCTATGCAAAGGACAGGCGACCTGAATCCGTGCTCAAGCCGATCTGGCGGCAGAGAGGGGGGTCTCGGGCGGAACATGGGACCCGTGATGGACATAATTGCCACGCGAATCCTCATGCTCGCCTAACCGGCCGGAACGATTTGCAATAGCTCGTTCCGTGTCCAAGCCCAGACAAGTCTTGGTTTTCTCACGGGCGCGATACAAAAGGCACAGGCTGGACTTGGCTGCCGGGGGCGGGGCTTGTCGACCGCTCGATTGAAAGTGAGATGCGAGGCGGAGAATCACCCATGTGCAGAGCGGCAAGGCGCTCGCCTATGTCCCTGTCATTCACCGTTAGTCGATGGTTTAGACGAAGATAGTCCGTCCATGTCGGCGTGCGGAATGTCTCGGTCCAAAGCGTCGACTTCTGAAGGTCGCGCTGGAGGGTCCAGTCCCGCGCACCGGCGCGGCTCTGAACGCGCCGCCTTTCGCGCATGCAGCTCAGAAATTCATCGATACTCTCCTCGAGTATCGAGTACTCCATCTTGATCACGATCGGACCGCTCCTGGGCTTCAAAGGGAGGGCCAGTTCTGGTGGCCTGAAGTCGACGGCCGCTTGATCCGATTCCTCCCATAGCCGCACCGGCAATAGCTTTCCCACAGCCGCGACCAGCAACAGTGCCGCTGCAGCACCTTCCAAAGCCCACGTCAGCGAATAGTACTGCGCGACAGCACCCCAGATCCAGCTACCCGCTGCCATGCCGCCGTAGGTCAGGGCGTAATAGATGGACAGAGTGCGACCAACGACCCACCTTGGGCTTGCCAACTGCACACACACGTCGGTTCCGGTCCAGGTGACAACCCAGCCAGCGCCACCGATTGCAAGCGCGATCGCCGCCACAGCCACCGACGATGTGAGGGCCATCAAAAGGCAGCACGTTGCGCAAGCAACGGATGCGAGCGTGATCAATCGGTTCTGGGACGTGATGCGTCTCAAGTAGCTGCTGCCAATGCCGGCGATGAAGGCGCCTGTGCCGAAGCCGGCCAATAGCACGCCGTACACAATTGGCCCTCCCGCCAGTTGGTCGCGAACCAGGAGGGGGAGCAAAGCAAGGATCGAGATGCTTGATAGCCCGAACAGGGTTGCACGCACGATCGCCACTCTGATCTCTGAGGATATCGCCGTGAATCGCATGCCATCATGAATGGCCGTAGTCATCCGCTCGCGCGGAAGAGGCGAAGAGCGAACTTGCCACTGTGAGCGCAAAACAGCGCTCAACGGGACCAGGTCACTTAGCGCAGCGAGGGCGAAAGCCGTAAGGGGGCCCAGCAAAGCTAAGATTACACCGCCCAGCGCCGGTCCTATGCTCCGAACCACGTTGTACCCCACCGACATCAGCGTCACTGCAGCGGGTATGTCGCGCTTTTCCAGGATATCGCCGACCGAGGCGTGCCAGGCTGGATCGTTCAAGGCAAAGCCGCATCCGGCCAAGAAACTCAGTCCCAGGATCAGCCATGGACTAGCAAAGCCCAGTCCCACAGAGAGTGCCAGCGCCGTGGATGCCAGTGCGATCAGGCAGTGTCCGGCAAGCATCACGCCACGGCGGCTGAAGCTGTCTGCAATGGCTCCAGCAAGGATCGACAAGAAGAACGCGGGCAGTGTCGATGCAGCCTGTACGAGCGCAACCATCAGATCGGAGGCTGAAATCGTGGCCATGAGCCAGCTTATAGCCACGCTCTGCACCAGCCAGCCAAGGCTGGATATCTGCGTGGCTGTCCAGATAGAACGAAAGACCGGGTTGTGAAGAGGGATCAGTGTGTTTGCCGCAAAGCGCGGAGGATCTTGACGCCGCATCACTTCTCGCCTCCACTGGGTGTCGTTCTTCCGCTCATTTGCTTGCAGCGGTGCGGCTCTGTGCACTGACTGCGTCACAACGAAGTTCCGAGATCGCGCTCGCAACAAGGACAATGTGGCATCCACGGTGCTGATGCGCGTTGAGGTACCAACCTGGCCGTTAGCTGATGGGTCCCGCAGCCCGCTTGGTGCGGTCAGTTCTGCCCTGCGACTCTTGGCTTTGGACGGTGCTAGCGCCCCGATGGCCGGCTTGTCAAACTGCCGTAGTGCCAGCACATCCATCCCATCTGTTGACCGCGATCTCCGACGAGGTTGAGCATCAGCAGGTCAACGGCAAAATCTGGGTATTTCCGCTTCCGGTCGGGCGCGTGGCCATCGTCCAGAAACCCGAAGACGTTCATCACCCATGCGACCACGCGCCCGAGACGATGCGACACGGCGGTAGCGGTTCACCAGAGGACGTGCGTTCTACTCAGCAGGAACATTGTTCTGCCGATCGTCGGCTGCGCCAGCCGCCACATAAAGCGGCGCCAGAGTCTTGCACCCGTCATTGGACTCCCGCTTTGCAGGTTTCGCCTAGGGCCTGCATCAGGTCATCGATAATGTCCTGAGGATGTTCAAGCCCTACAGAAATTCGCAGCAATCCACCTGGCGCTTTGGACTTCGCACCTTCAACGGATGCGCGATGCTCAATCAGAGAATGCGTCCCGCCAAGGCTTGTCGCCCGGACAACAATCTTCAGGCGGCCGGCCACGGCCATTGCAGCATCGGCTCCGCCCTCGACGATAAAAGATAGCATCGCTCCGTAATGGCTCATTTGCCGCGTAGCAAGATCGTGTCCCGGATCAGTTTGCAGACCAGGAAAGAGCACTTTTTCGACGCGGGGATGAGACGCCAGGGCCTCGGCCACTTTCTGGGCGCCTTCGCAATGGGCGCGCATGCGGACCGGCAATGTCTGCAGACCCCGCAACGCCAGCCAACAGTCGAAGGGCGCTGCGACGCTGCCCTTGTGTTTCTGGACCATCCGCAATGGGCGACCGAGGGGTGACGCGTTTGGGACAATGACGACACCGGCCATCAAATCCGAGTGGCCGCCAATGTACTTTGTCGCCGAGTGCATCACCGCGTCTGCCCCGATTTCGAGTGGCAGTTGAAGCACTGGGGTGGCCCACGTATTGTCCACCACCGCCAAGGCGTTTGCCTCGTGCGCGATTGCGCAGATGGCCGCAATGTCGACAACGCGGATCATCGGGTTTGACGGCGTCTCGATCCAGACGAGGCCAGTCCGCTTCGATGTCACCGCGGCGCGCAAAGCGTCCAAATCGCGCATGTCGACTGGGGCAAAGTCGAAGCGAGACCCAATGTCGGTCTCTTCGATCAGCGAACGAATGCCGAAATACATGTCATCCGGCAGAACGATCCGACCCGCCGACGGATGGCTCTCGAAAACTGCAGCGATTGCGGCCATGCCCGAAGCGAAGGCGATGCCGTCTTCCCCTCCCTCAAGCGTCGCCATGGCCGCCTCGAACGCATTGCGTGTAGGATTTCCATCCCTTGTGTATTCGAAGCCGGACGGAAATGACCCGTTGACACCGCGTTCGAACGTCGTGCTGGTGTGCAGCGGCATGGATACGGCCCCCGTGGACGCGTCGACCCCTCGGCCGCAGTGGATCGCCTTCGTCTCAAAACGCATCGGTTATTTCCTTCCTAACGGGCAGTTGCAATTTCGCCCCGGTCATTATACTGACCGCAATAGGTGAGCCGAGGTCCTAAGTCAATATAATGACCGATGTTACGACAGCCTTTGATGCCGAGCAGGTCCTTGGGCAAGCGATAGCGGCCCGGATCCGAGACTTGAGGCGTGACCAAAACCTGACCCTGGATCGACTGGCTAAACTAAGTGGCCTGTCCAAGGGAACCGTGGTCGCGCTGGAGCAGGGTAGGGCGAACCCCAGTATCGGCATACTGTGTCGGCTGGCGGCGGCGTTTTCGCTCTCGGTGGCCGATTTGTTGAACGAGCACCCTTCCACGGTGCGCCTTCCCATCGAGCGGACAGAGACCAGGAGGCTTTGGACGAGCGCCAAGGGAAGCTCTGCGCAACTGCATTCATCGACCTCGGGACGCACGATGTTCGAACTGTGGAGCTGGGTCATGATGCCGGGCGACGTGTTTTCCGCGGACGCTCATAGTCCGGATACGCGCGAGCTGATCTCGGTCAGTCAGGGTGCCCTGAGCGTTGTGGTAGGTGCCCATGTGGTAATTTTAAGCGAAGGCGAGAGTGCGCGGCTTGTCACTGACCAACCGCACTCATATGCGGCGGCATCTGATGTGCCCGCCCACTTCAAGATGGCGGTGCTTGAGCGTGGTGGACACCGAGATCCGGGGCACTCGTCGACGGCAGCGAAGATTCAGGGGCCCGTTCCGTAAGGCTCCGCCGATTACTAACAACCGCACATTCGCGACAGGAGATAAACCGTTGTTCGTTCCGCCTCATTTTGCCGTCCCTGATCAGAACGCCCTGTTCGAGCTTATTGACAAACACCCGCTCGGTATCCTCGTCACCCAAAGCAGAGGCACACTGGACGCGAACCACCTCCCCTTCGAGCTTGACCGCTCGAAGGGAGACAAGGGCGTTCTCAATTGCCATGTCGCTCGCAAGAACCCAGTCTGGGAGGAAGTCGCCAATGGCGATGAGGTTCTCGTAATCTTCCGTGCGGCCGACGCTTACATCTCGCCGAACTGGTATCCAAGCAAGCATGAATTCCACAAGCAGGTGCCGACGTGGAACTATCTCGTCGTCCATGCCCACGGACGCATCACTGTCCGGGATGATGAGCGGGATGTGCGCCGCAACGTGGCGAAGCTCACTCACAAGCAAGAAACCTCGCAGCCGGTCCCATGGAAGATGGACGACGCGCCGAAGGACTTCATCGACACGATGGTCAAGGCAATCGTCGCTCTGGAGATCGAGATCACCGGCCTGGTTGGAAAATCAAAACTCAGCCAGAACAAAGACTTGCGCGACATTCAGAACCCTGGTGAAATGCTGCGTGCCCAAGGGGCCATTGCGATGGGAGAAGCGATGCTCGCGGCTGCGACGGCCAAATCCCAATAGCATGTGTCTTGTCCCGACAAAGCCGCTGGTGCCGGCTTCCCGACGGGCCACCTAGCCCGCCTTAACGCACGGCAATAGCTTTTGACGGCCTGAAGCGAAGCTGTGGTCACCGTTGTGATACTTTTCCACGCGCCTGGTCAGGCGGCAGGATTGCTCCGTAGTGGCCGACGGGTTCGTTTCAGTCGCCTGCGCCCCGTTGTATGTCGGCGACCACCCGCTACCGGTCTTGAATGAGGCGCAATCGCACGCGTTTCGAAGCCACGTACCTTGGGCGGCAAGCTCGACCATGCACTCGACGCAGCTCCCAAGTGGCGGCGCCGTCAACGATCTCCTTGAACCTGCGGAACTTGCCTGAAAGCACTTCTCTTACGGGAGATGATTGGCTATGTCGCCGAACCGACTGATGGAGATGGTGGCGGGCGCCGCCGTAGCGATCAGACCCGCCTTGCAGCGCAATGGCTACCCGGGCCCGACCGGGAGATGCGGGCGGGACTGTGGAACTGCGGAGACGGAGCGGATCGGCATGGAGCCGTGACCGCTTGCGATCTGGCTCTGGAACGAGTTAACGAAGCGCGGACTTCCGATCGTGTCAAGCGCCGCCCTCTCGATGATGCCGAACAAATCGGGCCGCCACGAGCGGCGGGCCTTGCTCAGATCGGACGGACCGGATGGTTTAAGCAGGTTCGCACCAAGAGCCACGGCACCTGTGTCGTGCGGGTGCTGCTGTCGGCACGCGACCTTCTCGTCAGCCTAGATGTTTAGTCCCAAGGTTTGATGGGTTGGATGGAGCCTGAATCGTTCGGGCTCTTTTGTCCAGATTTTGCAGATGTATTCAAAGGG
>NZ_JAMYOI010000036.1:0-58442 GCF_040319775.1 Mesorhizobium sp. M0870 | reverse complement strand
ACCCAATCCCGTCCCCCGCAAACCAATCTCCACCAAGCAACAGTCCCCCAGGCACCAGCCAGCGGGCCGTTCGCATTCGGGGGACTGCCGAAGCTTCTCGGAATACGCCGGATGGTCCGAAGGCTGCCGTAAGCCGACGCAGCAGCAGACTTCTTGGCTAAGCGACATGGAGAGCGTCACGCCGCGCCCGGAATAGATGCTATCAAAGACAAGATCGTGGCTTCACGCGATAAAGACGCGGCCGGCGGGAGGGCACCACGCGAGCTCCTGGGTGCCGATACTCTAACCACACTCTCCGCGGTTCGCGGCCAAAGGCCGGAAAGGCCCTGCCTAGCCCGTACGGCACCTTGGCGGCCCGCGACCAGCTTCGTCGATCGGAGCGTATAGGTCCCCGAAGGAGGTCGTGAAATATATTTCAATATGTGAATTATATTGACAACATGCGCCGAGGCTGTAATGTCCCGATCGTCGGCTTTCGGAGGAAGGTCGGCATCATCAAATCCATACGGCAGCGCTCGCTGAGCGTCTGCGACGGTCATTGAGGATGGCTTCGGCCAAGGGAGGAAACTTGCGCAAATTTCTGAGCACGCTCGCAATCGCGGCGGCTGCATCGACCTGCTTTGGGTCGATGCAGGTACGCGCCGAAACCCCCAACCCGTTCAAATGCGAGCCGGGTGAAAAATACGTCATGAACGTCATGGTCTCGGGCGTCGAATACTGGTTCCCGGTCTATGAAATGTTCAAGCAGGCCGGCCAGCAGTTCGGCTGCGAGACCGCCTATACGGGTACGCCGGAATACGACGTCAACAAGCAGATCGCGACCTTCGACCAGGCGCTGGCGCAGAAGCCTGCCGGCATACTGGTACACCCGATGAATTCCGATCCGTTCATCGAGCCGATCAATCGCGCCATCGAACAGGGCACCGCGGTGGTGACCTTCGCCGCCGACTCGCCGAATTCCAAGCGCGTTTCCTACATCACCTCCGACAACAATGCCGAAGGCACCTATGCCGCCGACGCCGTTGCCAAGGCGATGGACGGCAAGGGCGAATATGCGGTGCTGGAGAATCCCGGCCAGGACAACCACGACAAGCGCGTCAACGCGTTCGTTGCCCGCATGGAAGCCAAATGGCCTGACATGAAGCTCGTCGGCCGCGCCGCTTCGAACCAGGATCCGACCAAGGCCTATCAGGCGGTTCTGAGCCTGGCGCAGGCGCATCCTGATCTTGGCGCCGTGTTCATGCCGGAGGCCAACTCGGCCATCGGCGCTGCCCAGGCCGCCAAGGAAGGCGGTGGCAAGATCCGCGTCATGCTCGCCGACGTTAATGCCAAGATCCTCGACATGATCAAGGCCGGCGAGATCTTCGGATCGGTCAATCCAAACCAGGGCATGCAGGGCTATATGGGCTTCATGCTGTTGTGGATGGCCAAGCATCCCGGCCTGATCGACCCGATGAACGACGCCAAGCGTTCGGGCTTCAACCCGATGAGCGTGCCCTTCGTCGACAATGGCTTCTCCATCGTCTCCAAGGACAATGCGGACGACTTCTACTGGGACAAGTACCTCAAGCGTCGCGGCACCAAGGGCATCGAGGAATAGCCTCGATTCTCACCGCCCCGGCCTCGGGAAGGCCGGACCAACCGGGAAGGAGGCTTCGGCCTCCTTCCTCCCCGCAAGCATCGCAGGAGCATGGCGTGACCCAGGCGCCCATTCTTGAAATCCGCGGCCTGTCCAAGGCGTTTGGCCCGGTCAAGGCGCTGAGCGATGTCCAGTTCGAGCTGCGGCGCGGCGAAATCCATGCGCTGTGCGGCGAGAACGGCGCCGGCAAGTCGACGCTGATGAACATGATCGCCGGTGTATTGCAGCCCGACGAGGGCGACATCCTGATCGATGGTGAGCGTGTTTCGATCCACTCGCCCGCGGCCGCCCAACGCCTCGGCATTGCGCTTGTCCACCAGGAAATCGCGCTGTGTCAGGACGCCACCGTTGCCGAAAACATCTACATGGCCGCGATCAACAGCCGGCGCGCGCCGCTGATGAATTTCCAGAAGCTCTACGCCGACGCCCAGAAAGTGATGGATCTTCTCGCACCCATTCCGGTGCGTACCAGGGTCGCCGACCTCTCCATTTCCAACCAGCAGCTTGTCGAGATCGCCAAGGCGCTGACGCTCGACTGCAAGGTGCTGATGCTTGATGAGCCGACCGCGGCGCTGACCGAAAGCGAAGCGCAGCGCCTGTTCTCGATCGTGCGCGGGCTCAAGGAACGTGGCATTTCGGTGGTCTATATCAGCCACCGCATGGCCGAGATATTCTCGCTCTGCGACCGCGTCACCGTCTTCCGCGACGGCCGCTACGTGGCGACCGATCAGGTCGCCGCCGTCTCACCGGACGATGTCGTGCGCAAGATGGTGGGCCGCGAAATCACCCAGCTCTATCCCGACAAGCTGGCGCCGCAAGAGCTTGGGCGTCTGCTCCTCTCGGTCGAGGGGCTTTCCGATGGGCGCCGCTTCGCCGACGTCGATCTGCAGCTTCGCGCCGGCGAAATCCTGGGCATAGGCGGCCTGATCGGCGCCGGTCGCAGCGAGATCGCACAGACGGTCTGCGGCCTCAGGCCAATGACCTCTGGAACCGTCGCGCTCGACGGAAAGCAGCTCCGGCTACGCGGCTATGGCGATGCGGTCAAGGCGGGACTGGTCTATCTCTCTGAGGATCGCAAAGGCTCCGGCGTATTCCTCGATCTGCCGATCGCGGCGAACATCTCCGCGCTCGACCTCGGCCGGCTCACCGGGCGCCTCGGCCTGCTCGACCGCAAGGCCGAGGATCGTCAGGCGAGGGAACTGACCGGCAGGCTCGGCGTGCGCATGGCCGGCATCGAGGCCGCCGTCTCGACGCTGAGCGGTGGCAACCAGCAGAAGGTCGCCATCGCCAGGCAGCTGTCCGTCAGTCCCAAGGTCATCATCATGGACGAGCCGACGCGCGGAATCGATGTCGGCGCCAAGGTCGAGATCCACCGGCTGCTGCGCCAGCTTGCCGGCAGCGGTGTCGGCGTCATCGTCATCTCGTCGGAACTGCCGGAGCTGATTGGCTTGTGCGACCGCGTTCTCGTGGTGCGCGAAGGCAGGATCGCCGGCGAACTCACCGCCGACGAGCTCGGCGAGGAAGCCATCATCATGCTCGCCTCTGGCGTTCAGGATAGTTCAAATCAAAGGCAGGCCCAGAATGTCGCCTAGGGAATCAGGAGAAGCGCTCGTGCACGCCGAGATCAAGGCCGCCGGGCGGCGCATCAATTTCGCTCAGCTCGCCTCGATGCGCGAGGCCGGGCTGATCGTCATCATCCTGGCGCTGTGCATCGCCATGAGCTTCGCCTCGCCGCACTTCCTGACATGGGGCAATTTCCGCGCCATGCTGATGAGCTTCTCCATCGAAGGGATCGTCGTCGTCGGCATGACGATCCTGCTCATCGTCGGCGGCATCGACCTTTCCGTCGGCTCGGTCGTATGTTTCTCGATGGTGGTCTCGGGTGCGCTGTTCCTCGCCGGCCTCGACCCCTGGACGGCAAGCCTGATCGGCATAGGCGTCAGCGCGCTGATCGGCGCGGCGATGGGCTTCTTCGTCACGGTGATAGGCCTCAATCATTTCATCACGTCGCTGGCCGCCATGGTCATCGTGCGCGGCATGTGCCTGGTCGTCACCAAGGGCACGCCGCTGTCGCTGTTCACCCTGCCGCCGGCCTTCAAGGCCATCGGCCAGGGCAGTTTCAACAACATCCCCTATGTCATCCTGATCTTCGTCGTCGTGGTGGCGATCTTCGACTTCCTGCTGCGCCGCGCCACGGCCTTCCGAAAGGTTTTCTACACCGGCTCCAACGAGAAGGCCGCGCAGTTCTCCGGCATCAGGACCAATCAGGTGAAGTTCTGGGTCACGGTGCTGTGCTCGACCCTCGCTGGACTGGCCGGTGTGATCTACATGGCGCGCTTTGGCGCGGCGACGCCGACCTTCGGCGCCGGCATGGAGCTCAACATCATCGCCGCGGCCGTCATCGGCGGCGCCTCGCTGAATGGCGGCTCGGGCACCATCTTCGGAGCGATCCTCGGCATGGCGTTGCTGTCGGTGGTGACGAGCTCGCTTATCCTGCTCGATGTCTCGGTCTATTGGCAGGACATGATCAAGGGATGCATCCTGCTGGCGGCGGTGTCGATCGATCACTTCCTGCACCGCAAGAAGTCCTGAACCTCAAAGGCGGCGAAGCAAGACCATGGCCCCTCCCAACACCCGAGACGACATCGCCGCTGTTCGTCAGATGCACCAGGCGCTTGTCCTGCATTATATCGAAGGCAAGACCCAGGCCGAGATCGCCGGGGAACTCGGCCTCTCGCACGCGACGGTCAACCGGCTGATCAAGCGCGGCCACCAGCTCGGCCTCGTCGAGATCAAGATCAAGTCGCCGATCGACCATCTGGTCGACCTGGAAGCGCGGCTGGTTGCGCTGGGCGGCATCGAGCGGGCGATGGTGGTGCCGTCGGTTTCCGAAAATCCGCACACGGCCCTGCAGCGGGTCGGCGAGGCGGCGGCTGGGCTGCTGCTCGACACCATCAAGGACGGCGACACGATCTCGATCACCGGCGGCAAGGGCGTCAGCGCGCTGGTCGCCGGTCTCAAGCCGGGGCGCCGATACGACGTCGAGATCATTCCCGCAACCGGCCTGGTGCAGGGCAAGCACTATACCGACGTCAACCACGTCGCCTCGCTGATGGCCGACAAGCTCGGCGGCCGCGCTTACCAGATCCATGCGCCGCTGTTTGCCGACACCGCGCAGCAGCGCGAAATGCTGATGGGCATCAGCTCCGTCGCCGACGTGTTTCGCAAGGCGCGCGAGGCGGATGTCGCGGTGGTGGGTGTCGGCTCCATCCTGACCGACGATTCCAGCTACTACGACCTGCATCCGTCCTCGAATGCCGATCGCCAGGCGATCGAGAAGTCCGGGGCGACAGGCGAGCTGCTCGCTCATCTCATCGACCGCCAGGGCAAGCTTTGCAACTACTCGCTCAACCGTTCGCTGGTCTCGTTGACGCTTGACGAGTTCGCGACCATCCCGCGCTCGATCGGCATTGCAAGCGGCCCCAGCAAGGTCGCGCCGATCCTCGCCGCCCTGCGCGGCAACCATCTCGACACCATCGTCACGGACGAGGCCACGGGGCTCCAGATCCTCGAGCTGGCCGAACAGGAGGTAGCATGAATTCTCGACAGATCCAGCGGCAGATCGGCAAGTCCGGCATATCGGCGTCGGCTGTAGGCCTGGGCACCTGGGCGATTGGCGGGTGGATGTGGGGCGGCACCGACGAGAAGGAGTCGGTCAAGGCGATCGAAGCCTCGATCGATGCCGGCCTCAGCCTGATCGACACAGCGCCGGCCTACGGTCTTGGCCGCAGCGAGGCGATCGTCGGCACCGCCATCAAGGGCAAGCGCGACAAAGTGGTGATCGCGACCAAATGCGGGTTGAACTGGCATTCGGGCAAGGGCGGCCATTTCTTCGATCAGGACGACAAGCCTGTGCATCGCTATCTCGGCGCCGATGGCATCGCCTATGAGGTCGAGCAGAGCCTGCGGCGTCTGGGCACCGACTACATCGACCTCTACATCACCCATTGGCAGGATCCGACGACCCCGATCGCCGAGACGATGGCGGCGCTGGAAAAGCTCAAGGCGGCCGGCAAGATCCGCGCCATTGGCGCCAGCAACATCAGCGCCGAGGATCTTGGCCAGTATATCGATGCCGGCCAGCTCGATGCGATCCAGGAGCGCTATTCGATGATCGACCGCGACATCGAGAGCAGCCTGCTGCCGATCACCCGCCGCCATGACATTGCCACCCTCAGCTACTCGTCGCTGGGGTTGGGGCTACTTACCGGCACGGTCGACCCTGAGCGCACATTCGGCGGCGACGACCAACGCAAGGACAACCCACGCTTCTCCACGGCCAACCGGCAGAAGGTCGCAAAGCTGAAAGAGGCAATCGCCCCGATCGCGGAAAGCCACCAGGCGTCGATGGCGCAGATCGTCATCGCCTGGACGCTCGCCCAGCCGGGCATCACCTTCGCCCTGTGCGGCGCACGCAATCCTGAGCAGGCGCTCGACAATGCACGGGCCGGGGAGATCACGCTTGCCGCAAGCGAGCTTGCGGCAATCGACGCCGCGGCAGCCGCACATCTCACCGCGATGGATGCCTGAGAAAAAAAGGCAACAGCCCCGATGAAGCGTAGTCATACAATCGCCGGTCTGCGCGACCGGCCGGACATTGCCGTGCTCGTCATTGGTGGCGGCATCAACGGCATCAGCGTCTTTCGCGAACTGGCCTTGCAAGGGGTCGATGTCGTGCTGGCGGAAAAGGGCGACTATTGCAGTGGTGCCAGTGCCGCCCTGTCGCGCATGGTGCATGGCGGCCTGCGCTACCTCGAAAACGGCGAATTCAAACTGGTGCGCGAATCGCTGCTCGAACGCGACCGGCTGCTGAGGAATGCCCCGCACTATGTGGCTCCGCTGCCGACGACGGTGCCGGTCTTCGACATTTTCTCCGGTCTCGCCAACGGTGCGGTGCGTTTCCTGGGGCTGACGCGGCGGCCCAGCCGGCGCGGGGCGCTGGTCATCAAAGCCGGGCTTGCCATGTATGACCTTTTCACCGCTGCACGGCGTTTGATGCCGACGCACCGGTTCAGGGGCCGCGCCGAAACCCTGAAGACATGGCCGGCGATCAACCCGGCGATCCGCAATTCGGCGACCTATTACGACGCCTGGGTGAGCCGGCCCGAGCGCCTCGGCCTGGAGATGCTGCTGGACGCCACGACGAGCGGGGCGAACGCGCGCGCCCTGAACTACGCTCAGGCGTCGTCGACCGGCGACGGCCTTGTCATCACCGACACGCTGACCGGCGAAAAGTTGCCGGTGCGGGCGCAACTGGTCATCAACGCCACCGGTGGCTGGATCGACCTGACCAACAAGGCCATCGGGGCGACGGCGCAGACGATGATGGGCGGTACCAAGGGCTCGCATCTGATCGTCGACAACAGCGAACTGTTCGACGCGCTCGGCGGCCACATGGTCTATTACGAAAACGAGGACGGACGCATCTGCATCCTGTTTCCCTATCTAGGCAAGGTGCTGATCGGCTCGACCGACATCCGGGTCGACGATCCGGACAAGGTCCGTTGCGAGGCGGACGAGCAGCGCTACATCCTGCAGTCGCTCGCCTTTGTTTTTCCCTCAATCAGAGTGGCCGAAAACCAGATCGTGTTTCGCTTCGCCGGCGTGCGTCCTTTGCCGGCCAGCGAGGACAGTTTTACCAGCCGCATACCGCGCGATCACTTTTGCGAGTTCGTGGAAGCGAACGGGCATCTGCCGGCGACGTTGTGCATGATCGGCGGCAAGTGGACCACCTTCCGTTCGTTTGGAGCGCTGGCCGCCGACATGGCGCTGAAGCGGCTCGGCCTCGCGCGCAGCAAGGGCACGCAGGACATGGCCATCGGTGGCGGCCGTGGTTTTCCGGCCGACCCGCAGGTCTGGTGCGCATCATTCGCTGGCGAGCATGGCCTGCCGGTCGAGCGCGCGCACACACTTCTGCAGCGCTACGGCACGTCGGCCGGGGATTTCGTTTCGCATCCGGCAGGCGAACAGATGCTGCCGCGGTCGGACTATTCGGCAAGCGAGATCGGGCGCATCATCGAGCGCGAGCAGGTCGAGTGCGTTGCCGACCTGTTCCTGCGCCGCACCACCATCGCCATTTCGGGTGGCCTCAGCTTCGACCTCGTCAACGCCGTTCTCGACATGCTGGCGGCGCACAAGGGTTGGAGCACCAGCGAGGCCGCCACTGAGCGCTCGACCTTCCTCGCCTTGCTGGCAGACCGGCACGGCATCGACCTCCAGACGCATCAAAGGAGCGCCCTATGCGCGTAAACAAGAAAGTCCGCATGAACCGTCTGTTCGGCGGCGGCCGCTGTCTCGACGTCGCCATCGATCACGGCGTCTGCCACGAGCCGAGTTTCCTTGCCGGGCTGGAAGACATGGCAAGCGTCGTCAACCAACTGGTCAAGGCCGGCCCCGACGCCATCCAGATGAACTACGGCCAGGCCGACCTGCTGCAGGCCGTGCCTGGCAAGGACAAGCCGGCGCTGGTGATGCGCATCGACATGGGCAATCCCTACAACAGGATACGCCACCGAGCGATGTGGGCGGTGCTGCAGAACGAAGCCGAGCCCTTGCTTGGCGCCATCGAGATGGATGCGGCTTGCGTCGTGGTCAATCTGTTCATGCTGCCCGACGAGCCGGACCTGTTCCGGCAATGCGTGCAGAACATCGCCCGCGTGCGCGCGGATTGCGAGAAATACGGCCTGCCGCTGATGATCGAGCCGCTGGCCATGCTGCCGGTCGCAGAGCATGGCGGCTACATGGTCGACGGCGATGCCGAAAAGATCGTCACCTTGACCCGGCTTGCCCGCGAGATGGGTGCCGATATCGTCAAGGCCGATCCGACCACCGATCCCAACGACTTCCACCGCGTCGTCGAGGCCGCGCGATGCCCGGTGCTGGTGCGCGGTGGCGGCAAGGAGGATCTGCGTGCCGTGTTCGACAAGTCGGCTGCCTTGATGGCACAGGGTGCGCTTGGCATGGTCTATGGCCGCAACATCTACCAGCATGCCAATCCGAGCGCCGTCGTGCGCGGGCTGATGGCGATCATTCATGACGATGCCGATGGCGGCGTGGCCTGGGATCTGTACAACCAGGCATAGGCTGCGGCCTCGGGAGGCGCCAATGGCAAGCTATATCCTCGGTCTCGATGCCGGCAACACCGTCATCAAGGCTATCCTCTTCGACCTGTCCGGCCGCGAACTGGCATTCGCCGCTCGTGACGGCCGCTCATCCATGCCAAAGCCCGGACATGTCGAACGCGACCTCGACGAACTCTGGCGCAACGCGGTTTCGGTCATCGCCCAATGCATCGCTGAAGCCGGTATCGACGCCCGCGAGATCGTTGCCATCGGCTGCGCCGGTCATGGCAACGGGCTCTACGCGCTCGATCGCGATGGTGCGCCATTGATCGGCATCCAGTCGCTCGACACACGCGCGGTCGGCATCGTTGCCGAATGGGCAGAGCAGAATGTCGGCGACCGCACCTATGCACATTGCCTGCAACGGCCGTGGGCGGCGCAGACGCCAACCCTGCTTGCCTGGCTCAAGCGCTTTTCGCCGGCCTTGTTCGCCAGCATCGGCACCGTCTTCCTGTGCAAGGATTTCGTCGTCAACCGCCTGACAGGTGCGCGCAGCAGCGATACCTCCGACATGTCGGGCTGCGGCCTGCTGCAGATGCGGGATCGGCGTTACGAGCCGGACCTGCTTGCCGCCTATGGGCTCGGCGACTGCGCGGACCTGCTGCCGCCAGTGCTGGAATCGGCCGACATTGCCGGTCATGTCAGCGAGGACGTGGCGGCCCTGACGGGACTGCGCGCCGGCACGCCTGTCGTCGCCGGGCTGTTCGATGTCGTCGCCAGCGCGGTCGGTTCGGGCGTGACCAGAACCGGTGCCGCCTCGGTCATCGCCGGAACCTGGAGCATCAACCAGGTCATCACCGACGAACCGATCCGCGACCCTTCGATCTTCATGCTGTCGACTTTCGATCGCCAGCGCTATCTGGCGATCGAATCCAGTGCCACCTCGGCCGCCAATCTCGAATGGATCGTTCGCGAATTCCTCGAACATGGCGGCGAAGCCGGCAAGTCGCCGTTCGAATTGTGCAGCGAACTGGTGGCGTCAGTCGATCCTAACAGTGACATCCCGATCTATCATCCCTTCCTGTACGGCTCGCAGCAGAATGGCCATGCGCGCGCCGGCTTCTACGGTATCGCCGGCTGGCACAGCCGAGCACATCTGCTTCGTGCGCTGTTCGAGGGCGTCGCCTTCGAGCACAAGCGCCATGTCGAGACCTTGCACAAAGCGGGCGCCGATTTCGACCAGGTGGTGCTGTCTGGCGGCGGCTCGCGCAGCAGCGTCTGGCCGCAGATATTCGCCGATGTGCTCGGCGTGCCCGTCACTGTGGCGCGCAGCCGCGAAACCGGCGCGCTGGGAGCGGCGATCGCGGCGGGCACCGGGGTCGGCATCTTCGCGGACTACAGCGCAGGTGCCGCCGCCATGACTGCGGCCGCTCGACACTTTGTGCCTGACGAGGCGGTTGCCGACGCGTATGCACGGCGGTATCGACTGTACGGCGAGATCAACCAGGCGATGACCCCGATGTGGGAGCGCATCGCCGGACAGCAGGCGCGCACGTGACCGAAGCTCCACCGTCCCCGTTCGGCAGTTACGACTACGTCATCGTCGGGGCCGGCTCCGCCGGCTGCGTGCTCGCCAACCGGCTCTCCGCCGATCCGCGCAACAATGTGCTGCTGCTCGAGGCCGGGGGCAGCGACCGCTATCACTGGGTCGATATCCCGATCGGCTATCTCTTCTGCATGGGCAACCCGCGCACCGACTGGATGATGAAGACGGAGCCGGAAGCCGGTCTCAATGGACGCAGCCTCAACTATCCGCGCGGCAAGGTGCTCGGCGGCTGTTCATCGATCAACGGCATGATCTACATGCGAGGCCAGGCTGCGGACTATGATGGTTGGCGGCAGGCCGGCAATGCCGGCTGGGGCTGGGACGACGTGTTGCCCTATTTCCTCAAATCGGAAGACTATCACGGCGGCAAGAGTGCCATGCACGGCGGTGGCGGCGAGTGGCGGGTCGAACGGCAGCGGCTGTCGTGGCCGATCCTCGACGCCTTTCGGGACGCTGCCGAGGAACTCGGCATTCCGCGCACCGAAGACTTCAACACCGGCACCAATGAAGGCTCGGGTTATTTCGAGGTCAACCAAAGGAAGGGCGTGCGCTGGAACACGTCGAAGGCGTTTTTGCGCGGCATCGCGGGGCGCAAGAACCTGCGCGTGGTGCTCGGCGCGGAGACCGAACGGCTCGAATTCGACGGCCGGCGCGTCACCGGACTGGTTTTCCGCCAAGGCGGCCGCCTACACCAGATCCGCGCTGGACAGACGATCCTTGCGGCCGGTGCCATCAACTCGCCGAAGCTGCTCGAACTGTCGGGGGTGGGCCGCCCCGACCTGCTTTCGAGCATCGGCCTGGATGTTCGTCATGCCTTGCCGGGCGTTGGAGAAAACCTGCAGGACCATTTGCAGATTCGCACCGTCTTCAAGGTCGCCAACACCGCCACGCTCAACCAGCGCTACCACAATCTGGTCAGCCGTGCGTCGATGGGGCTGGAATACGCGCTCAAGCGCAGCGGGCCACTGTCGATGGCGCCGAGCCAGCTCGGCATCTTCGCCAGGAGCGATCCACGCCTCGCAACGCCCGATCTCGAATATCACGTGCAGCCGCTGAGCACCGACCGTCTGGGCGAGCCGCTGCATCGCTTTCCCGCGGTCACCGTCTCGGTCTGCAATCTGCGTCCGGAAAGCCGGGGCAGCGTGCACATGGGTTCAGCCGATGCGCGGGAGGCGGCGAAGATCCGCCCGAACTATCTTTCCACCGAGGGGGACCGCAGCGTGGCCGTCGCGTCGTTGCGCCATGTCCGCAGTCTGATGAAGGCACAGGCGGTGGCGCGCTTTGCGCCGGAAGAGATGCTGCCCGGCACGCAGTATGACAGCGACGAAGAGCTCATCCGCAAGGCCGGCGATATCGGCACGACGATTTTCCACCCCGTCGGCACCTGCAAGATGGGTTCGGATACGATGGCGGTGGTCGACGAGGCCCTGCGTGTTCACGGGCTTGGCGGGCTGCGCGTGGTCGATGCCTCGATCATGCCGACAATCGTCTCGGGCAACACCAACTCGCCGGTCGTCATGATCGCGGAAAAGGCAGCCGAGATGATCCTGCAAGAGGCCCGCTGACCGCCATCGGCTTCAGGCCGCGGCAACACCGCGCGATCGCCGTCTCTCGGCCGCCGCGAGCAGATCGACGAAGGTGCGCACCTTGGCGGGCCGGAACCTGGCCGGCGGAAAAACCGCGTGGATGCCGCCTGACGGCAGGCTCCAGTCGGCAAACACCGGCACCAGTCGCCCCTCGGCGATATCGTCGCTGACGCTGTAGTCCGGAAAGACGCCGAGCCCGATGCCGGCGAGCACACAAGCCAGGGCGGCGGGGCTCTTGTCGCACATGACGACCGGATTGAGTTCGGTCAGCACCGTTTCGCCGTCCCTGGAAAACAGCCATTGGCCGATGCCGCGCAACTGGGTGTTGCCGACCCAGGCCAGCGATCTTGCCTGGCGCGGCGTCACGTCGGGCGGCAGGCTCGCCGCGAAGCCAGGGCTCGCCACCACGATCTGCCGGATCGTCCCCAGGCGCCGCGCCTGGTTCGAGGAATCGGTGAGCCAGCCGACGCGGATGCCGAGATCGATCTGCTCGTCCACCAGATTGCTGACGGCGTCGTCGAAGATCGCCTCGACGCGCATATGCGGATAGGTTCTGAGATAGGCCGCCATGACCGGAGCCACCATCTTGGTGCCGTAGTCGAGTGGCGCCGTGAGCCTCAGCGTTCCGCTCGGTTCGACGGCTCCGCGCGAGATTTCGCCATAGGCCGCCTCCGCTTCGCGCAGGATGATCATCGCGCGGTCATAAAAGAGGCGACCCTCTTCGGTCGGCGTGACACGCCGGGTCGTGCGCTGCAGCAGCGTTGCGCCCAGCTCCTCTTCGAGCTTGCCGATCTGATGGCTGACCACGGCCTTGGCGACGCCAAGCCGGTCGGCCGCGGCAGTGAACGAGCCGGTTTCCATCACCGTGGTGAAATAAGCCAGCCGATTGAGGTTCAGAAGTTCGGCCAAGCTGGCTGCCCTTTGTATGATCAGATCAGACAGTTTGTATAATTGGGCGCCATTTATCGCAAGGCCGCCGTCTGCCACATACGAGCGACGGCCTTGATGAGTCCGGTGGCCGGACAGGAATGGCAGCGACTATGAGCAATTCAGAAGTGACCTATCTTTTCGATCCGCTCTGCGGCTGGTGCTATGGCGCCACCCCGATGCTCGACCGGTTGCCGGCCGCCGGCCTGAACGTCGAACTGCTGCCGACCGGCCTGTTCTCCGGCGCCGGCGCGCGTCCGATGGATGAAGGTTTTGCCGCCCATGCCTGGGCGAACGACCAGCGCATCGAGCGCCTGACCGGACAAGTGTTCACACCGGCCTACCGGCACAATGTCCTTGGCGTCCGCGGAACCCTGCTCGACTCGCATGCCGCCACGCTCGGTATCAGTGCCGCCGGCCTGGAAGATCCCAGCCGCCGGCTTGCCGCGCTGAAGACGATCCAGCGGGCGCGCTACGTGGATGGACGCGATGTCGTGACGATCGGCGGTGTGGCCGAGGTGCTCGCCGCCGCCGGCATGGCGGACGCCGCCGAGATGCTCAAGGCGCCGACCGAAACATTGCTGACGGCCTACCGCGAGATGGTCGGCCGCGGCCGCGCGCTGTTACAGCGCCTGCATGCCGATGGCGTGCCTTCGCTGGCGGTCATCCGCAACGATGCGCCCCGGCTCATCGGTTCGAACGCACTGTTCGGCAGCTTCGACAATCTCGTCGCCCATATCGCGGCGGCGTGATCCCCAGCAAATCTTCAACAAGGGAACTGAAAGACATGGCAAAAGTCGCTCTCATTGGTGCATCCGGCGCAGTTGGTTCGCGCCTTCTCAAAGAACTCTCCGATCGCGGCCACACCGTCACCGGCATTGCGCGCAACCCGGAAAAGATCGCGGCGCTGCCACGCGTGACGGCCAGGAAGGGCGACGTCTTCGACGAGCAGGGTCTTGCCGATCTGATCCGCGGCCATGATGTGGTGATCAGCACGGTGCATTTTCTGGACAGCGACGCCGACACGCTGATTGCCGCTGTGCGGGCCTCCGGCGTGAAGCGCTATCTCGTCGTCGGCGGCGCCGGCAGTCTCGAAGTCGCACCGGGCAAGCGGCTGGTCGATAGCCCCGACTTCCCGGCGATCTACAAGGCAGAAGCGCAGAAGGGCGCCGACTTTCTCGACAGATTGAAGACGGTCAGCGACCTCGATTGGACGTTCCTGTCGCCATCCGCCATGTTCGTGCCTGGTGAGCGCACCGGCAAATTCCGCCTCGGCAAGGACACGCTTCTCGCCTCCGACAAGGGGAGCAGCATTTCCTTCGAGGACTACGCGATCGTCATGGTCGACGAGATCGAGAAGCCTGCCCACATCAGGCAGCGCTTCACCGTCGGCTATTGAGCGAACGGGTGGTGGCGGCCGGAGCTCAATCGAGGCCGGCCGACGCCAGCCGCATCAAGATTTCGCGGACGGCGACGCCCCGGTAGGTCATCGGTGACGACGCCGTCCCGTCTCGGTGCCTTGGGCAAAGCAAATGCTGGGCTGTCATGCCTGCGATCTCACTTTTCGGGATCATGGTCCGGCCCGGTTCAATCTTGGCGCGGCCGCCACCAGCGCCTTGCCGATGGCTGATTGCGGCGCGCCGATGACGGTTTGGGCATCGCCGTTTTCGGCAATTCGGCCGGCGTCGAGAAGGATGACGCGGTGGGCGACCGACCTGATGACGCCGAGATCATGTGAAATGAAGAGATAGGCGATCTTTTCCTGGCGTTGCAGGTCGAGCAAAAGCTCGAGGATCTCCCCGCGCACGGAGACGTCAAGCGCCGACACCGCCTCGTCGAGCACGATCAGCGACGGCTTCGTGACGATGGCGCGGGCAATGGCGACACGCTGCCGCTGGCCGCCGGAGATTTCATGAATGGCGCGCGGCGCGAGATTAGCCGTCAGCCCGACGCGCTCCAGCAACGCGGCGATGCGGCGCGGGCGCTCGGCGCGGGAGGCGATGCCATGGATGCGCAAGGGATCGTCGAGCACACGCGCCACCGTGGCGCGAGGGTTGAAGGCGGCCAATGGATCCTGGAACACCATTTGCAGGCGTGCGCGGCGTGCTCGCAGCGCGGCGCCGCTCAAGGCCAGGAAATCGTCGCTTTCGAATTCGATGCGCCCGGCGTCCGGCTCGATCAATCGCAGCACCAACCGCGCGATCGTCGACTTGCCGCTGCCCGAAGGTCCGGCCAACGCCAGCGTCTCACCGGGGTCGATGTGAAAGGAGACATCGTCGACGGCAGCGATGGTCTTGCCGCCGCGACGGTAGCGCTTGGTGAGGTTGGACACCGCCAGCAGGTTCATGCGTGGAGCCTGGCTCGGTTCAGCAATGGCCTGGTGTCGAGGCCTATATGGGCATCGAGCAATGCGCGCGTATAGGGCTGGGCTGGGGCGCCGACAATCTGCGCCCTCATGCCAAGCTCGACCAACTGGCCATGACGGAAAACAGCGATGCGCTCGGCAAGCTCGGCCGCCAGCGCGATGTCGTGGCTGATGAACAGCAACGTCATGCCGTCCTCGGTCACCAGGCGTCGGATCAAGGCGACGATCTCGGCCTGCACGATGGTATCGAGCGCGCTGGTCGCTTCGTCGGCGATCAGCAATTTCGGACCGGCCGCAATGGCAGCGGCGATCGCCACACGCTGCTTCTGGCCGCCGGAGAGCTGATGTGGGAAGGCGCGCAAGGCCGAGTCCGGGTCCGGCAGGCGGACGCGCTCGAGCAGGCTTTTGGCCCTGGCATAGGACTGGGACCAGGTGAGGCCGAGATGCGTGCGCGCCACTTCGGCGATTTGCTTGCCGATGGTCATCACCGGATCGAGGCTGGCGGAGGGGTCCTGGAAGACGAAGCCGATGTCGCGGCCGAGGCGGGGGATTTTGTTGAGTTCGGATTTGAAAGGTTGGCATTCCGTCACACCCCCCTCTGTCCTGCCGGACATCTCCCCCGCAAGGGGGGAGATCAGCAGCTTCGCCGACCGCTCCCCTTCCGCGACATTGGTGATTGGCGAAGGCAGAGGTGAGAGCGCAATCTCCCCCCTTGCGGGGGAGATGTCCGGCAGGACAGAGGGGGGTGCCTTGGCACCCAAGATTGGCGATGGTTGCAAGAACCAATCGATATGCCCCTCAACCCTGGACGAGACCGGCAGCAGCTCGGCAATGGCCAACGCCAGCGTGCTCTTGCCAGAGCCGCTTTCGCCTATGATAGCCAAGCGCTCGCCAGCCTCTATATCGAGGTTGACACCCTTCAACGCCGTCACTTCGGTGCCGTCACGGCGGTAGGTCACCGTCAGGTCGCGTATCGAAGCCAGCGCGGTCACGACAGGCCTCTCCTGACCGCCGTCGTCTCGACGATGCCTTCACCGGCGAGATAGACGCCGAGCACGGTCAGCACCAGCGCTATGCCCGGGACGATCGACAGGAAGGGTGCGGTGCGCAGGACGGCGCGGCCTTCGGCGATCATGCCGCCCCAGGTGACCCGGTTGGGATCGCCGAGGCCGAGGAAGGACAAGGCCGCCTCGGTGAGGATCGCGGCGGCGACGATCACCGACGACATCGCCAGCACCGGAGGCAAGGCATTGGGCAGCACCTCGCGAAAGGCGATCGCCAGCGGGTGCATGCCGATGACCCTGGCCCCGGCGACATAATCGCGTTCGCGAATGGAGAGGACTTCAGCGCGGGCTACTCTAGCCGGTCCGGTCCAGGTGCCGAGAGCGATGGCAATCACGACGACGCCGAGCGACGGTCCGACGACGCTGACGAAGGCCAGCGCCAACAGGAAGCTCGGCACGGTCTGAAAGGCGTCGGTGACGCGCATCAGCACCTCGTCGACGAGGCCGCCGGCAAAGCCGGCCAATGTGCCGACCACCGCGCCGACGACAAGTGCCGCCGCCGCGGCCGCGAGCCCGACGGCCAGCGACGTGCGGGCGCCATGAAAAAGCTCGGCCAGCACGTTGCGGCCAAGCCGGTCGGTGCCGAGCGGCAGCGACCAGTCCTGGAACGGCGGCAGCAGTGCGGGGCCGGCGATGGCTTGGGGATCGCCTGGGAACAGCAGCGACGCCGACAGCGCCATGGCAATCAGCGCCGCGAGGAGGATGGCACCGGCAACCGCCTCAGGCACGCGCAGAAAGCGGCGGAGCGGGCTCATGCGCGGGCCTCGCTCGCGCCGACGCGCGGATCGAGGAAGGCGTAGGCGATGTCGACGAGCAAATTGATAACGATGACCAGGACGGCGCTGGTGAGGATAATGCCGAGCAGAAGCGGGGTGTCGCGGGAGGCGACCGCCTCCTGCGCCAGCCGGCCGAGGCCGGGCACGGAAAAGACGCTCTCGATGACGACGCTGCCGCCGAGCATCTGCGCCGACTGCAGGCCGAGCATGGTGACCAGCGGCAGCAGCGCATTGCGGGCGACGTGGGCGAGCACGATGCGACGGCGTGACAACCCTTTGGCGCGTGCGGCCAGGACGAAATCCTGCCGCCAGACCTCGGCCATGCCGGCGCGCATCATGCGCAGATAGAGCGCCAGATAGATGAAGCCGAGGGCGGAAACGGGCAGGATAAGATGGACAGCGATGTCGGCGACGCGATCAAGGCCGGTCTTGTCAGAGGCCAACGTCTCGATGCCGCCGATCGGCAGCCAGCGCAGATCGACGGCAAAGACGACGATCAGCACCAGTCCGAGCCAGAACCCAGGCACGGCATAAAGCGCCAGCGAACCGATCGACAGGAAGCGATCGCGAAAACTGCCCGGCCGCGCGCCGGCATAGATGCCGAGTGCCGAGCCGAGCCCGAAGGAAAGCGCGGTGGCGCTGACCATCAACAGCAGCGTGTTGGGCAGGCGCTCGAGGATGACGTCGCGGATCGGCCGGGAGAAGGTCACCGACTGGCCGAGGTCGAGATGCAGCAGCGCCCAGAGGTAATTGGCGAGCCGCGTCAGCTCCGACTGGTCGAGACCCCAGCGATGACGCAACAGCTCGATCATGCCGGCGTCGCCGCCGGTCGAGACGATATAGGCGTCGACCGCGTCGCCGGGAGCTGCTTCGAGCAGCAGGAAGGTGCCTATGACGACGATCAGCAGCACGAAGATGCTGCCGACGAGGCGACGGCGGATGAGCGTGAGGGCGCGGGTCATGGGAAAAGGACGCCGGCCTGATCGTGAGAGGTGCGGTGTCTGGGCACCCCCCTCTGTCCTGCCGGACATCTCCCCCGCAAGGGGGGAGATTGGATGTCACCGACGGCTTCGCCAATTTTCGAGGTTGCATAATTGGCGGGGCGGACAAATAGCCGATCTCCCCCCTTGCGGGGGAGATGTCCGGCAGGACAGAGGGGGGTGTGAAGGAACTCGGCCTTCGGCCAAATTCCCCTTTTCTCGCGAACTTTCATCCGCGCAATTCTGTCACGATTCCAGATACGTGTCCGCCCAGTTCGACACCGCCCAGCGCGGGTTGTTTGCTATGTTGCCGACAGTGTCGCGCGCGACGCTGATAAAACTCCATTCGGCGACGTTGATCAGCGGCAGGTCGGTGGCCACCTCCTTCTGGAATTCCTTGTAGAGGTCGGTGCGGGCTGATGTGTCGAGCGTTTCTGATGCCTTGGCGATGAGCGCGTCGAGCGCGTCGTTCTTGTAGCCGCCCTGGTTGGAGAACGGCACGCCGTCCGGAATGCCGCTCTGCACCAGGATGGTGGTCGAGATCGCCGGGTCGCCGCGGAACACCGGCGGGCCGACCGCGAGGTCGAAGGCGTGGTCGGTGTAGACCGCCTTGATGTGCGCGGCCGAGTCGTTGTTGACCAGTTGGGCGTCGATGCCGATGGCGGCGAGCGCCTGGCGCAGATAGTCGCCGAACTGCTTGGTCTCGTTGAAATAGGGCGCAGGCAGCAGTTTTAGCGTGAAGCGCTTGCCGTCCGGACCTTTCTTGTAGCCGGCCTCGTCGAGCAGCGCGTTGGCCTTGGCGACGTCGAAGGCATAGGTCGGCACATCGGCGGTGTAGAATTGCGGATCGTTCTTCGGCACCGGACCGGTGGCCGTGGCGGCATAGCCGAGGAACACCGTCTTGACGACGAAATCCTTGTCGATGGCGTGCGCGATCGCCTGGCGCACTTTCAGGTCGGCCAGTTCCTTGCGGCGATGGTTGATCTCGACGACGAGCTGATAGGTCAGCCCTTCGTAACCCTTGGAGATCACCTTCAGGCCTGGCACCTTGGAGATGCGGTCGAGGTCGGCCAGCGGCACGGCGGAGAAGGCCGCCAGTTGGATCTCTTCAGCCTCCAGCGCGCTCGCCGCTGACGTGCGATCCGGCAGCACCTGATAGATGATCTCGTCGAGATAGGGCTCGTCCTTGCCCCAGTAGTCGGTGTTTTTGGTCAGCCGGTAATATTGGCCGGCCTTGTACTCGCCGAATTTGAACGGCCCGGTGCCGACGGGCGCGTTGTTGGCCGGGTTTTCCTCGATCTTGCCGACCTCGTAGATGTGCTTCGGCACCACGCTGCTCAGCGCCGGCAGCGCGTTGCGGATCAGCTGGAACGGCGTCGGCTTGGCGAATTTGAAGACGGCGGTGAGATCGTCAGGGGTGTCGACGTTGGCCAGATCCTTGAACACAGTGCGGCCGAGATTCTGCAGCGGCTTCCAGATCTGCAGCGCCGAAAAGGCGACGTCGGCCGAGGTGAACGGCTTGCCGTCATGCCATTTGACGCCGTCGCGCAGTTTGAACGTCGCCGAGAGCCCGTCGGCGGCACCTTCCCAGCTCAGCGCCAGCCGTGGCGCAAGCCCGTCCTTGCCGTCGAATGAGGCTTCGGCCAGCGTTTCGACGATCTTGCTGGAGATGAAGAACACGCCGTTGGAGGCGACGATCGCCGGGTTGAGGTTGCGCGGTTCGGAATCGGCGGCAAGCACCAGCCGCCCGCCCTTCTTCGGCGTCTGCGCCCAGCCCGATGTCGGCATGGCGGTGGAGGCCAGCAGCATTGCCGAGCCGGCAAGCATCGTGCGTCTGGAAATCGTGAAACCTGACATGATCGAACTCCGTCCTCTCCGCGACCCGGTCGGGTGCGCCAATACCCCTCGGACGCCGGCAAGCCCGCCAGCATCCCTTGCGGCGGTGATTATGAGCTTTGCCGAGGGTTTCGCCAGAGACGGAATTGGCGCATCCTCGCTTGGCTTTGAAATTTTCGTCCGCTGGACCAGTTTGGAGGGCGTGGCTCATTTGATCATTCTGGTAGGACCAGATTGATTGAATATGCGACGAATGACAACAAAGAGACATAGAGAGACGACATTTCATCTCTTTCTGGCTGGACCAGAACGGGCAAAATGGTGCAGATTTGACCACTGCCAAGGGATCGGGAGCGGAACAGCGGCGATCCGGCTATTCAGGGAGAGAGAGATGAACATTGCTCCGGGCAAGAATGCGGTCGGCAATATCCCGTTCGACCAGGCAAGGGTCGACCGGCTGATGGAGGACGCCGGCATCGATGTGCTGCTCGCCACCTCCAAGCACAACACGCAATACCTGCTGGGCGGCTACAAGTTCATCTTCTTCGCCGCCATGGATGCGATCGGCCACAGCCGGTATCTGCCGATCGTCGTGTACGAAAAGGGCGGGCCGGACCATGCCGCCTATATCGGCAACCGCATGGAAGGCGGCGAACATCAGAACAACCCGTTCTGGACGCCGACGCTGCACGCCGCCTGCTGGGGCACGCTCGACGCTGCCAATCTCGCCGTCGAACATCTGCAGAAGATCGGCAAGGCCGGCGCCCGCATCGGCATCGAGCCTGGCTTCCTGCCGTCGGATGCCTATACGCTGATCCGCAAGGCGTTGCCGGACGCCAGACTGATCGATGCGACCGATATGCTGGAGCGCATGCGCGCCATCAAGACCGATGCCGAACTGGAGAAGCTGCGCACGGCCTCCGAACTGATCACCGATTCCATGCTGGCGACCATTGCCTGGGCACGCGAAGGCACGACCAAGGCCGAGATCATCGAGCAGCTGCGGCGCGAGGAAACCAATCGCGGCATTCATTTCGAATATTGCCTGCTGACGCTGGGCTCCAGCCACAACCGCGCCGCTTCACCGCAGGCGTGGAAGCAAGGCGAGGTGCTGTCGATCGATTCAGGCGGCAATTATCACGGCTATATCGGCGACCTCTGCCGCATGGGCATCCTCGGCGAACTGGATGCCGAACTTAGAGATTTGCTGGCCGAGGTCGAGACGGTGCAGCAGGCGGCCTTCTCCAAGGTCAAAGCGGGCACGCTGGGCGGCGACATGATTTCCCATGCCGAGGGCGTGCTGAAGGCCTCGAAGGTCGCGCCCTACACGGATTTCTTCGCCCATGGCATGGGCCTGATCACACATGAGGCGCCGTTCCTGATGACCAACCACCCGGTGACCTATGAAGGCACCTATGCGGCCAAGCCGCTGGAGAAGAACATGGTGCTTTCGGTGGAGACAACCATGCTCCACCCGACGCGCGGCTTCATCAAGCTGGAGGACACGCTGGCGGTGACGGATGCTGGTTATGCGATGTTCGGTGATCGGGGCCGGGGGTGGAACAGGGGTGCGAGCGCCTAGCTGGTATTGAGGCTGCTGCCCCCTCACCCGGAGCCGGCGATAATGCTCGTCCCTTCTCCCCTCGGGGAGAAAGTGGCCGCGAAGCGGCCGGATGAGGGGCCCGCCAGCAAACGCGGGAACCGAGGAAAGATCACTGCCCCGGCGGGATCAGCCTGAAATCCGGCAGCTCACGCAAAACCAGTTCAGGCCCGGCCGGCGAATAGACGACGAAAAGCTGCATCGGCCCGTTGCCGGTGTTGAGCGTCGAATGAAAGCGGCTTTCCGGGACATAGATGGTGCAGCCGGGGCCCACTTTTTCGACCACCGGATTGCCTTTCTCGTCCTCGACCATCTGTTCGCCATGGCCCGAAATGACGAAGATGATTTCCTCGGCACCGGGATGATTGTGGCGCGTGTGACCCTTGCCGGACGGCAGATCCACCACGCCGCCGGAAAAGCGGGTCGCGCCATTCACTTCGGGCGCCACCGTCAGCGCCAATTTTCCCCAGTCGAAGCCGAAGGCGCTGACGTCCTTCGGGTAGACAAACATTTTGCTCTTGTCGGTCATCTCTCTCATCCCTTCTTTTTCTTCGTGGTCTTCTGGCCACCAAACGTCACCGATTTGAAATCAGCGGTCTGCCGGGCGATCGCGGCTTCCGCCGGCAGCCGCTCCATCGAGCTGGCGCCATAGAAGCCGTGCAGACCCTTGCAGCGGTCGAGAATGTAGCGGGCGTCGTCCGGCATAGAGATCGGGCCGCCATGGCAAAGCAGGATGACATCCTTGCGCACCGAGCGGGCCGCGTTGGCAATGGCGTCGATCTCGACAACGCAGTCGTCGAGCGACTTGGCCGACGTCGCGCCGATCGAACCGCCGGTCGTCACACCCATATGAGCGACGACGATGTCGGCGCCGGCCTTGGTCATGGCGCGCGCTTCGTCGGGATTAAAGACATAGGGTGTGGTCAAGAGGTCGAGCTTGTGCGCCTCAGCGATCATGTCGACCTCAAGCCCGAAGCCCATGCCGGTCTCCTCGAAACTCTGCCGCATACTGCCGTCGAACAGACCGATGGTTGGAAAGTTCTGCACGCCGGAAAAGCCCATGGTCTTCAGCTCGGCCAGCAGCAGCGGCATGATGATGAAGGGATCGGTGCCGTTGACGCCGGCCAGCACCGGCGTCTTCTTGACTACCGGCAGCACCTCGTAGGCCATTTCCTTGACGATCTCGTTGGCGTTGCCATAGGCGAGCAGGCCGGCGGCCGAGCCGCGCCCGGCCATCCGGTAGCGGCCGGAATTGTAGATGATGATGAGGTCGATGCCGCCGGCTTCCTCGGCTTTCGCCGACAGGCCGGTGCCGGCGCCGCCGCCGACGATCGGCACGCCCTTGTCGATCATTCCCCTGAATTTCTTCAATATGTCCTTGCGCGGTATGGCGGGCATTTTTTGAGATCTCTCACTGTCTGGCGATGTCGAGGAAGGCTGATGTTGCAGCCTTTGCGAATTCCGGGTCGTTGATGTGCAGCGGCAAGTGCGTCACGCGGCGCTTGCCGTTGGGTTCGATGGTGCGCTCGATGGCATCGAACAGAACGGCATCGGCTTCCGGGTCGAAGAAGGCGCCGCCTTCGATGTCGAGCGCCGAGACGCCTTTTTCCGGGATGAGAAAATGCACCGGCCCCCCGCAGCGGGCGAGCCTGGTGCCGATCCACTCGCCGATCGCACGGCATTCGTCCGCCGTGGTGCGCATCAGCGTGACATTGGGATTGTGTTCGTAGAACAGCCGATCGCGATAGTGCTCCGGGATGGTCGAAGGCGCCCAGAAGTTCACCATGTCGAGCGCGCCGACGGAGCCGACATAGGGCAGCCCCGTGCGAGCGATGGCGCCGAAACGATCGTCAGTCGCCGGCAGAACGCCGCCGAACAGCAGATCGCAGACTTCGGTCGTGGTGATGTCTACGACGCCGGACAGCAAGCCGCTGTCGGCCAGCTTTTCCATGCTGCGGCCGCCTGTGCCGGTGGCGTGGAAGACTATGCAGTCATATCTAGAACGGAGCTGGTCGGCGATGGCCGTCACGCAAGGCGTGGTGACGCCGAACATGGTGAGGCCGATCGACGGTCGGCCGTCTGGCGGCGGCGCCGGTCTGGCCGCCATGCCTGATATGGCTTGAGCCGCATTATGCAGCACGACACGGGAGAGCCGGTTCAGTCCGGCCATGTCTGTCACCGCCGGCATCATGATGATGTCGGAGACATCGACGTAGGGTGCGGTATCGCCGGAGGCGAGCGTCGAGACCATGATCTTGGGCAAGCCGAGCGGCAGGGCGCGCATGCCCGACGCGATGATCGATGTGCCGCCACCGCCGCCGATGCCGATCATGGCTGCGATGTCGTTGCGCGATTGGGCAAAGCGGGCGAAGGCGATGCCCATCGCGGCGACCGCGGCGCCACGATCATTGCCGCCGAGCACGGCGTCACGGCCGCCGGGATGATGGTCGGCGATTTCCCTCGCGCTGATATCGACGGGGATGGTTGCGCCGCGCGTTCCGACATCGACACGGCTAACGAGGGCGCCCGCAGCAGCGATCGCATCGGCCAGGAAGGCGAGTTCCTCGCCCTTGGTGTCCGCGGTACCCACCACATAGATACGCTTCATTGCGCTCCTCCAATCCTGGCAGGCGCGATGCCGCCTCCATCGCTCATTGCCCGGGCCACTCGACGATGCGGACGCCATTGCAAATTTTTGAGACGCGCGTATCGTATTGGCATGAATGTCTCACGTCAACAATCCGCTGCGAGTGACGACGCTGAACGGGCAACCGGTCCAGTGCCCGAACGTGGGCCGCGCGCGCGGACGAAACGGCTGATGCTGGAGACGGCAACAAGGCTGATGCAGGCGGGCGTCACACCCTCGGTCAGCGAGGTCGCCGAGGCCGCCGAGGTTTCCCGCGCCACCGCCTATCGTTACTTCCCGAGCCAGTCGGCACTGGTGCAAGCGGTCGTCGACGAGGGGCTGGGGCCAATCCTCACCTGGCGATCGACCTCCGCCGATGCCGAGCGCCGGATCGCCGAGCTGTTCGATACGGCCATGCCGCGCATCGAGGCCTTCGAAGCCACGTTCAAGGCAGCACTGAAGCTGTCGCTCGATCAATGGGCGCGGCGTCAGGCCGGCACGCTGGGCGGTGAGCCCGCCTTTACGCGCGGCCATCGCATCGACTTGCTGAAAGATGCGATCGCGCCGCTCAAGGGCCGTTTGCCGCCGCGCGACTTCAAGCGGCTGGCGCAGGCGCTGTCGCTTATCTTCGGCGTCGAGGTGCTGATCGTGCTCAAGGATATCTGGGGGCTGGACAGCCGCCGGACGAGGGCGGTCGCACAGTGGGCGGCCGGGGCGCTGGTGCGTGCGGCAGTCGCGGAATCGGTCGATGAAGGAGGCAGCCTCGATCCGAAGGCAGTCATGAAATAGAGCCTAACTGGTTCGACCAGATTGGCATGCACACTACCGATCTTAGCCGTTGGGTGGAGTATCGGACAATACCCAATCATATCACTGAGTAGGAAAATCTTGGTAAAACAGGCAGATAAAGCGGGAATCCCATGGCAATGGCCATGTCAAGCTGCCAAGAAAGGGCTTGACGTGCATGCAAAATTGGTAATACCAGATTGGATCAGAAATGCGGATCGAAAGTGAGGGCTGCGATCCATTTTCCGGCGGGGCGAGGAGGCTCGAAACCGGAAAGGTGCGATCACGGGAGGAACTACCAGGGCCGGCCACGTTGCCGGCTCGCACGATAAGGTAGAACGCGCACAAGGGAGGAAATCATTATGCGCAAGTTAGTGACCAGCGTACTTGCTGGTATCGGCTTAACGCTTGCCTGCGGAACGTCCGTTTACGCGCAGGAAAAGTCACTCACCATCTTCTGGGCTGAATGGGATCCCGCAAACTATCTGCAGGAACTCGGCAACGAGTACGAGAAGCAAACCGGCGTCAAGATCACGGTGGAAACCACCCCGTGGGCCGATTTCCAGACCAAGGCCTTCACCGAGTTCAACGCCAAGGGCAGCGCCTATGACCTGGTCGTCGGCGACTCGCAATGGCTTGGTGCCGCCTCCGAGGGCGGTCACTATGTCGACCTCACGGACTTCGTCAAAGAGAACCAGGTTCTCGACAAGATGGCTCCGGCGACGGTCAAGTTCTACTCCGAATATCCCGGCAACAGCGGCAAATACTGGTCTATCCCGGCCGAGGGCGACGCAGTGGGCTGGGCCTACCGCAAGGACTGGTTCGAGGACCCGAAGGAAATGGAAGCGTTCAAGGCCAAGTATGGCTACGAACTTGCCGTTCCCAAGACCTTCAAGGAAATGACCGACATCGCGGAGTTCTTCAATAGGCCCGACCAGAACCGCTACGGCATCGCCATCTACACCCAGAACCAGTATGACGGCCTGGCGATGGGCTTCGAGAACGCGCTGTTCTCGTATGGCGGTGAGCTCGGCGACTTCGGCACTTACAAGGTCGACGGCATCATCAACTCGGACAAGGCGGTAGCCGCGGCAGAAAACTACCGCAAGCTGTTCGGCTTCACGCCTCCGGGCTGGACCAACGCCTTTTTCGTCGAGAACAACCAGGCCATCACCGAAGGCCTGGCGGCGATGAGCATGAACTACTTCGCCTTCTTCCCCTCGTTGATCAACGAGGCGTCGAACCCGCATGCCAAGAACACCGGCTTCTTCGCCAACCCGGCAGGTCCAGGTGGTGAGCAATTCGCCGCGCTCGGCGGCCAGGGCATTTCCGTCGTCTCCTATTCCAACAACAAGGAAGAGGCGATGAAATTCCTGAAGTGGTTCATCCAGGACGATACGCAGAAGAAGTGGGCAGCCCTCGGCGGCTACACCTGCAACAAGGCCGTGCTGGAATCGGCCGAGTTCCAGAACGCCACGCCCTACAACAAGGCCTTCTACGACACGATGTTCAAGGTCAAGGACTTCTGGGCGGTGCCGGAATATGCGGAACTGCTGCAGCAGCTCAACCAGCGTGTCTATCCGTACATCGTAAATGGCGATGGTACGGCCAAGGAAATGCTGGATGCGCTGGCGAAGGATTGGGACGCCACGTTCAAGAAATACGGCCGCGGCCAATAACCGACATGTAGTGCGGAGGAGGCCCGTGCCTCCTCCGTTTTCTTTTTCAGGAATGGGAGCAGGTCTTGGCGACCACAATGATCACACCGCTGAATACCTCCTCCAGAGCCGCCTCTCGCGGCCTCAGCGACATTTCGATACGCAACCTCTTCATCATCCCGACGATCGTGTTCCTGATCGTCTTCAACATCTTTCCGCTGATCTATTCGCTCGGCTATTCCTTCACCGACTTTCGCGCATCGACCAATGCGCCGGCCAATTTCGTCGGACTGAAGAACTATCGCGAACTCCTCAGCGACCCTTATATCTGGAACAATTTCGCGGTGACCGCGAAATACGTCATCGTCTCGGTCGTCGGTCAGGTTGTCGTCGGCTTTGGAACGGCGATGCTGCTCAATCGTACCATTCCGCTCAAGGGCCTGATCACGACATTGCTGCTCTTGCCGATGATGCTTTCGATGGCGGTGGTCGGCCTGTTCTGGAAACTGCTCTACGATCCGTCCTGGGGTGTCATCAACTACGTGCTCGACCTCGGCAAATTCCAATGGCTCGGCGATCCGAAGATGGCGCTCTACGCGGTCGCGTTCACAGACATCTGGATGTGGTCGCCCTTCGTCATGCTGTTGTCGCTCGCCGGGCTTTCGGCGGTGCCGAAGCATCTTTATGAAGCTGCCGCGATCGACCGCGCCGGGCCGTTCTATACCTTCTTCCGCATCACGCTGCCGCTGGTCGCGCCGATCCTGATGATCGCGGTCATCTTCCGCACCATGGAAGCCTTCAAGACTTTCGATCTTGCCTATGTGCTCTCGACGCAGCCGAGCACCGAGGTGATTTCCATCCGTCTCTACAAGATGGCTTTCCAGGAATGGCAGACAGGGCGCTCCTGCGCGCTTGCCTATATCGTGCTGATCATGGTGCTGGCGATCACCAACATCTATGTGAAATACCTCAACAAAGTTAAGGAGCGCTGAGATGGCGGCCGTCCAGACTTCGGGTGAACGGGCGCTCAACAAGGTCGCTATTGTCGCCGTCCTTTTGGTGACGATCATCTTCCTGGCGCCGATCTACTGGATCGTGGCGACCTCGTTCAAGCCACGCAACCTGGCCACGACGATCCCGCCGACCGTGATGTTCGAGCCGACCATCTCGCCTTTCGTCAAACTTTTCACAAAGCGCTCACAGTTGCGCAGCCCGCCGTCGGCCGAAGAATATGCCGCCGCCCCGTGGTGGGAGCGCGTCGTGTTCGACGGCGGCGAGAAGATCGTGCGCGACGGCAAGGGCCAGGTGCAATGGTCGGGATATCCGAGCCGCTTCCTGAACTCGCTCATCATCGCCATCACCTCGACGGTGTTGGCGGTCGGCATGGGGACATTCACCGCCTATGGCTTCTCGCGCTTCAAGGTGAAAGGGGAGGCGGACCTGCTCTTCTTCATCCTGTCGACCCGCATGTTGCCGGCGGTGGTGGTCGCCATTCCGATGTTCCTGATGTACCGGGCAGTCGGGCTCAACGACACGCATCTGGGCCTGATCATTCTCTACACCGCCTTCAACCTGTCCTTCTCCGTGTGGCTGATGAAGGGTTTCATGGACGAGATCCCGAAGGAGTATGAGGAGGCAGCGCTTGTCGACGGCTACACGCGCATGGAGGCGTTCTTCAAGATCGTGCTGCCGGAGGCCGCCACGGGCATCGCCGCCACCGCCGTGTTCTGTTTCATCACCGCGTGGAACGAATACGCCTTTGCGCTGATCATGACCAACCGCCGCGCCCAGACCGCGCCTCCCTTCATCCCGAGCCAGGTCGGTTCGGGCCTGCCGGACTGGACGGTGATCGCCTCCGGAACCTTCCTGTTCCTGCTGCCGGTCGCAATCTTCACCTTCCTGCTTCGCAACCACCTGTTGCGCGGCATGTCCTTCGGAGCGATCCGCAAATGAGTTTTCGCGCCATCAACCAGAAATACCTCGAGCCCGGATCGCAGATCCTGATGGTGCTCGGCATCATCGCGCTCTGCCAGCCCTGGAGCATGCTGCTGCACAGCTATGGCCTGACCATCATCCTGATCGGACTCGTCAGCTTCAACGTAACCTCCAAGATCGCGCCCGAGGAAAAGGCCGGCACCGGCCAGGTGCGCAATCCGGGAGCACAGCATTGACCCAGATCGAGCTTCGCGGCGTCCAGAAATTCTTCGGCGCCGTCCAGGTCATCAAGGACCTGAACCTCAAGATCGCCGACAACGAGTTCATCGTGCTGCTCGGCCAGTCGGGCTGCGGCAAGACGACAACGCTGCGCGCCATCGCCGGGCTGGAAACCATCGACGAGGGCGACATCTTCATCGACGGCAAGCCGGTACAGCATTTGAAGGCCGCCGACCGCGACATCGCCATGGTGTTCCAGTCGTTCTCGCTCTATCCGCATATGAGCGTCTACGAGAACATCGCCTTCCCCTTGCGTGCCACGCGCAAGAGCAAGACGGAGATCGACAGCGAGGTTCGCTCCGTCGCCAAGACGCTGCAGATCACCGACCTGCTGGACAAGAAGCCGTCGGCGCTCTCGGGTGGCGACATGCAGCGCGTCGCCATCGGCCGGGCGCTGGTGCGGCGGCCGAAGGCCATGCTGATGGACGAGCCGATCGGCGCGCTCGACGCCAAGCTGCGCGAGGAGATGCGCGCGGAAATCAAGCGGCTGCACATCAAGCAGGGCTCGACCACCATCTATGTCACGCACGACCAGATCGAGGCCATGAGCCTGGCCGACCGCATCGTCATCATGCACGCAGGCGTCTTGCAGCAGGTCGGTACGCCGGACGAGGTCTATTCGCAGCCGGCAAATCTGTTCGTGGCGCAATTCGTCGGCAGCCCGGTGATGAATGTCACCGATGCCGCAGTCGCCGAGACCGGATCCGCGGTCTCGGTAACGGTCGGCGGCGCGGCTTCCGGCTTCGAATTTCCGCAGGCATTGCTGTCGAAGCTCAACGGCCATGCCGGGCGGCAGCTCGCGCTGGGCATCCGCCCGGAGGGGGTGCTTATTCGGCGCGAGGCGACCGAGGGCTTCGTGCCTGTCGACACGCATATCGTCGAGCCGCTCGGCTCCTTCGACATCGTCGATCTCAAGGTCGGAACCGAGTTACTGCGGGCTCGCACCAAGAGCGGCTTTGTTGCCGGACCCGGTGAAAGGGTCTTCGCCAGGATCGACCCGACCCAGGCGCATTTCTTCGACAAGGCAAGCGGCAAGTCGCTTGAGGTGAGACTCTGATGGCCCATATCCAGCTCAAGAACATCTCGAAGACCTTCGGCAACCACACTGCGCTCACCGGGCTCGATCTCGATATTGCCGATGGCGAGTTCTTCGTGCTGCTGGGCGAGACGGGCGCCGGCAAGACGACGACGCTGCGGCTTATCGCCGGCCTGGAAAAGCCCAGCGAAGGCCAGGTCTTCATCGACGGCGTCGACGTCGCCGACTGGGGTGCGGCCGAGCGTGACGTGGCGCTGGTGCTGCAGCAATACTCGCTCTATCCGCGCTACACGGTGCGCGAAAATCTAGAATTCCCGCTCAAGCCGAAAATCCGCCGGCTGCCCGACGCCGAGATCAAGGATCGCGTCGACCGTGCCGCCCGTACGCTGCGGATCGAGCATCTGCTCGACCGCAAGACGGATCGGCTGTCCGGCGGCGAGATGCAGCGCGTCTCGATCGGCCGCGCCATCGTGCGCAAGCCGCGTGTGTTCCTGATGGACGAGCCGCTGTCGGCGCTCGACGCAAAGCTGCGCGAGGCGCTGCGGACTGAACTGAAGAACCTGCAGATGCAGCTCGGCGCCACCTTCCTGTTCGTCACCCACGACCAGATCGAGGCGATGTCGATGGGCGACAAGGTGGGCGTGCTCAACCATGGCCGCATCGTCCAGACCGGTACGCCGCACGAGATCTACAACAACCCGCGCGACACCTATGTGGCAAGCTTCGTCGGCTCGCCGCCGATGAACCTCATCGACGGCAAGCTTGTGAACGGCCGCGCGGTGATGGCTCCGTTGAACTTCGAACTGCCTTTTTCGCAGGGCGCCAAGACTTTTGGGGGGCTAAAGGCGGGTGCGGCGACCGACGGTCGCCCGCTCGTCTTCGGCATTCGTCCCGAGGACGTCTATCTCGAGAGCGGCGCGCCGGTCGAGGCGCGCGTCCACGACGTCGAGAACCACGGCGTCGAAAAGATCCTGACACTGCGCGTCGGCGACGCGACGCTGCGTGCCACCGTGCCGGCCAGGACCGACGTCGCCATCGAGCAGGCGGTGCGCTTTGCCTGGAACCCCGACAAGGTGGTGCTGTTCGACAAGGGCAGCGGCGTCAGTTTGCGACACGCCTCATAGGCTGCATCCGAGCCTATTTCTGGAAGTAGGTTTCGTAGGGCGTGTCGTTGATCAGCAGGATCACGCATTCCGTGTCGGAGACGCAGGCGTCGTCATGCATCTCATCGGCCTTCTGGGTCCAATAGGATCCAGGAGGCAGTTCGACCTTGGTCGCCTCGCCGCCATCCATCTGCCAGTGCGCCCACAGCCCCTTTATGACCACCGCGCGATAATCCGCGGTGTGCGCATGGACCGGTGCACGCCAGTTGCCGGGAACCTTCAGCAACGTGCCTGCCGGGCCCTTGGCCCGCTCGCCCCACAATGGGCCAAGACGATGCGGCTGGTCGGGTACTTCCGCCACATAGGGGATCTTGTCGGCCGGCAGGTAGCTGTCCTCGAGGGCAAAGGCGCGCCCGGGAACCGCAAGCATGACGGCGAGTGCGATGACCTTCGGATAATTTGGCATTGGTTCTCCTCTTCGGACCGACTGGACGCCGGCCTCTGGCTGCTTGGTTCTGGCAAGCTATTGCATGCGGGTGGCCCGGCAATGGCATTGCGTCCGGAAGGCTTGGCAATTCATCCAGACCCGGCAAGCCACGGCCGCGGATCCGGGATCGCCTCAGCGGTTTTCGGAGGTGCCGTCGACGGTGCGCAGGTGGCTGGGCGCGATGCCTATGATGCGCTTGAACGCCCGGCTGAACGATGCTTCGGAATCGTAACCCAGTCTGGCGGCGACCACTGAAACCCGCATCCGATCGTCGATCAGCCATTGCCGCGCCTGGTGCATGCGTATCCGGGCGACATATCTCGCCGGTGTTTCGCCAACGATGGCCGTGAAGCGTTCGGCGAAGGCCGATCGCGAGGCGCCCATTTCGCGCGCCAGCGCTTCGACAGTCCAGTTCCTGTCGGGCTGCAGATGAATGGCGGCAAGTACGCGGCCGATGTCGCGATCCTTGATCGCCGCGGTCCAGCCTCTGGTGTCGCCGCCACTGTTTTCTACCCAGGAACGGATGATGCTTGCAGCCAGCACGTCGGCCAGTCGCGCCAGCATGCCGCCAGAGCCGGCCCGGTTCATGGTGATTTCGCCGGCCATAGCTTCCAGCAGATGCGGAATACCTGGCTCGCCAGCCATCAATTCCTTGGCGCGCATCATGTCCGGCATCATGCCCAGCAAGGGGTGTGACCCGTCCAGGTTGAAATGCATGCTGCCGCAAAACAGCAAGGTTTTCGGGCCGTGGCCGCCGTTGGAGACATTGAAGACATTGTCCTGCAAAGGCTCGACAGTGTAGCTTTCGATCGGCACGGCCGGAATGCCAGGCGCGCTGGCAACGACATGCTCGGCACCGCGCGGCAAGAGCAATGCATCGCCGGGTGTCAGCTCAATCCATTCCCCGGCTGGCGAAAACAGCCAGCATTGGCGGCGGCCGATAAAGTGAAACCTTGCTGCCTTCTGGGCAGGAAACAACACGGCCCATGGGTTTGAAAGTTCGCAGCGGCCATAGTCGACGCCATCAAGCCGCAATCCGCGCAAGATGTCGGTTAGCGGACCGTCCGAGGCCGGCAGGCCAGTCTTGGGCGAGGTGAAAACCATGCTGATTTCTCTAGCCTGGAATCACCAGTCCGTCACGGCCTCCATGCGTCAGCTCAGGGGCAACAAACTCGGGCCAACGGGTTCCTCCGCCGGGGCGTCGGCTGACGTAGCATCAGACGCAAAACCCGCCTGTGCGGCGGGTCACTGGCGCAAATCAGCACCATGGGCAAAAATGTAGCATAGCTGAGGTCACCGAGTCAAGAAAAAATTCCTATCGCGAAAAGCTGCCGGCAAAAAAACTGCCGGGACCGCCGAACTGGGTGCTGCCTTTGTCAAGCTGAGTTCGGAACCCTGTGCGTCAGCTGGCCTGGCGGATATCGGCCTGTTCCTCGGCCCGGAGATGGCTGGGCGCCGAGCCGATGACGCGCTTGAAGGCGCGGCTGAAGGCGGCGTCCGATTCATAGCCGAGACGCGCCGCAACGACGGAGATCTTAATCCGGTCGCGGACCAGCCATTGCCGTGCCTGATGCATTCTGACCTGGGTGACATATTTTGCCGGGGTTTCGCCGACGATGGTGGCGAAGCGATCGGCAAATCCCGATCGCGAGGCGCCCATCATCCTGGCCAGCGACTCGACCGTCCAGTCATGGTTTGGCTCGAGATGGATGGCGGCCAGCACGCGGCCGATTTCCGGGTCCCTGACGGCGGCGATCCAGCCGGAGGCGTCGCCGCAGCCGCGCTCGACCCATGAGCGGATGACGGTGGCGGCCAGTACGTCGGCCAGCCGCGCCAGGATGCCGCCGGAGCCGACGCGCTCCATCGTCACCTCACGCTCCATCGATTCCAGCAGATGCGGAATGCCGGGCTCATAGGCTTCCAACTCATGCGTGCGCATCACATCCGGCATCATGCCGAGCAGGGGATGCAGGCCATCGAGATTGAAGTACATGCTGCCGCAAAACAACAGGGTTCCCGGCCGGCAGCATTCCGACATGCCTTCGTTCGACGTGCAGTAGACGTCCTTGCAGACCTCCTCGACTTCGTAGCCATGGATCGGCCAGGCCTGGGCGCCGGGCTCGCTGGCAAGCACGTGCGCCGCACCGCGCGGCAGCAGCACCGCGTCGCCTGCCTTGAGTTCCACCCATTCGCCGGATGGCTGCTTCAGCCAGCAGCCTTTGCGGCCGATGAAATGAAACCGCGCCGCTGGCTGGGCTGGAAACTGAATGCCCCAGGGTTCCTTCAGTTCGAAGCGGCCGTATTCGACGCCATCGAGGCGCAAGCCACGCAAAATGTCGGTGAGCGGGTCGCCAGTGATCGGAATTTTGGACGAATTGTCAAGCATGATGGGGTTTCTAGCATGGAAGCTCCAGGTGGTCACTCCCTATGTTGCGTTGCAGCCAAATGCTGCGCTGCAAAACAACTCGGAGACTGACCATGGCCGAACAGGCGACAGGCGTCATCGACGCCACACTTTTGAACCTGCGGACTCCGACGAACGAACCGAGCCGGCCTGGGGCGCCGTTGTTTCGCTGGCACTTGGTGTTTTTGGCCTCGTCACCGCTGAATTTCTCCCCGCCAGCCTGCTGACGCCGATGGCGCGTGATCTCGGCGTCAGCGAAGGCGTGGCCGGACAGGCGGTGACGGCAACCGCGATCGTCGGAGCCATTGCCGCACCCACCATGGCCATCATCACCAGGCGTATGGATCGCAGGCTGGTGATGTGGATGCTGACCGTATTCCTGATCCTGTCCAATCTTCTGGCCACCTTTGCCTCATCGCTGCCCGTGCTTCTGCTTGCCCGTGTCGTGCTCGGCGTAGCACTTGGCGGCTTCTGGGCGATGTCGGCAGCGATGGCGCTGCGGCTGGTGCCGATGCGATTGATGCCGCGCGCCATGTCGATCATCCTGACCGGCGTCTCGCTGGCGACCGTCTGCGCGGCGCCGGTCGGCGCTTACGTTGGTGACATCTGGGGCTGGCGCACGGCATTCATGATTGCGACCGTCGTCGCCGCCCTGGCGCTGCTGGTGCAGCTGGCCACCATTCCGAAATTGCCCCCCGTGCGTGTTGCAAGCTTTCGCACCTTGCTCGACGTGCTGAAGCGTCCGTCGATCAGGGTGGCGCTGCTGGTCGTGCTGCTGGTCGCTTCGGGACACTTTGCCGGCTTCACCTATGTCCGTCCGTTCCTCGAGAAGGTGCCCGTGCTCGACATCGAGACGATCTCGCTGGTGCTGCTGGCCTATGGCATTGGCGGTTTCTTCGGCAATGTCGCCGGCGGCATCCTGGCCGAGCGCAGCCTCAAGGCAGCCGTTGCGCTGGCGCCGTTGCTGATCGCAATGGCCGCCGCCTCGATGCTGATTTTCGGGGCTTCGCCGACGATCGCCGCCGCCGCCGTCGCGGTCTGGGGCTTTGCTTTCGGCGCGGTGCCGGTCGGGCTGCAGAGCTGGCTGGTGCGGGCAGCACCCGACCAGGCAGAAAGCGCCGGCGGACTGATGGTGGCGACGTTCCAGGTGGCGATCGCGCTCGGCGCCGTCTTCGGTGGCCTGCTGGTCGACCACATCGGCGTCGCCAGTGCCTTCGCCTATTGCGGCGCGGCGACATTGCTGGCGGCCATCGTGGTGTTCCTGCGCGGCCCGAAGCAGGCCGAGTAGCCTGGCCGCAATCAGGCTTCCCTGACACTGCGCGTCGGCCCGAGAACCATCACGGTTTTCGGGCCGGCGCCGTTGTGATGGCAGCTACAAAGCGGTTCAGGCTCTCCTCGACGAAGGCGGCCACTTCGATCGCCGGGTCAAAGCTCCACCACAGCAACGAGCCTTGCCAATGGGATGCCATCAGCAGGCCGATGTCGCGTGGCGGGTTGGGCGTTTCAGCAAAACAGGCTGCAAGAGCGTCGCACAGGAACGCCTTCCAGGCTGCACCGCGTGCCCTGAGCAGGGGATCGCGCAGGTCCTCGCGCAGGACAAGCAGGCCTTCGGCATAGGATTCGATGCCGCCGTAGTGTTGCGACAACGCCACCAGTAGCGCGACCGCACCAGCGGGCGTTCTCGGGACGGTAGCTGCCAGGATCCTGGTGTTGTCATCGAGACCGTCCCAGGCGTGCAGCAGGGTGCGCTGTTTAAGCTGCGCCTTGTTCTTGAAGCGCTGCACCAGCGTTGCACCGGAGAGACCACAAGCCTTTGCCAGACCCTCGAAGGTGAGTGCTTGGGGACCATGCTCGTGGATCAACCGGTGCGCGGTCTCCAGCACCTGCTCGTCGGACTGGGTTTTAGGCCGGGTCATCTTGACATCCTGGTATAACCGAATGATCATTTATATATGGTATGAGCAGCGCAGGCTAGCCCGTGCCTGATCGATGGAACCGTTTTTGGGAGAGTTCAATGACGTTGCAAGGGAAAGTTGCCCTGGTCGCAGGCGGGACGCGTGGCGCTGGTCGAGGCATAGCGGTCGAACTTGGCGCCGCCGGCGCCACCGTCTACGTCACCGGGCGCAGCACGCGCGCCCAGCAATCCGAATATGGCCGGCCCGAAACCATCGAGGAAACAGCGGAACTGGTCTCGGCGAACGGAGGCAAGGGCATTGCCGTGCAAGTCGATCATCTCGTGGCCGAAGATGTGCACAGACTGGTTGAGCGCATCCGCACCGAACAGGGCCGGCTCGACATACTGGTCAACGACATCTGGGGTGGCGAAAAGCTGTTCGAGTGGAACAAGCCTGTCTGGGACCACAATCTGGACAACGGCCTGCGCATGCTGCGGCTTGGCATCGACACGCATCTGATCACCGCGCACCATGCGTTGCCGCTGCTGATCGAACGTCCGGGCGGGCTGCTGGTCGAAGTCACCGACGGCACGGCCCAATACAATGCCGATCACTACCGGCTGTCGCCCTTCTACGATCTCGCCAAGGTCGCGGTGACGCGGATGGCATGGGCGCATGCCAAGGATCTGGCAAAACACGACGCAACGTCCGTGTCGCTGACGCCCGGCTGGCTGCGTTCGGAGATGATGCTGGAAGCCTTTGGCGTGAGCGAGGACAATTGGCGCGACGCCACCGCTGAGGTGCCGCATTTCGTCATTTCCGAGACGCCACGCTTCGTCGGTCGCGCCGTTGCGGCTTTGGCGGCGGATCCGGATCGCTCGCGCTGGAACGGGCAGTCGCTGTCCAGCGGCGGGCTGGCGCAGGTCTACGGCTTTACCGACCTCGACGGTTCACGGCCCGACGCCTGGCGTTATGTTCCGGAGGTCCAGGACGCCGGCAAGCCCGCCGATGCGACGGGCTATCGATAGGTGATTTGGTTCCTGCGCAATTCCGGACGGAAAACCGCTGCGCACTTTTCCTGGAGCTGCGTCAGGCCGACCGCCCGTCGAAATCGAAAACCGGCAGGGTCGAGGGGTCGAGATCGGCCACGCAGTTGATGTTGATGTAGGCACTGCGTTCGCTGCCTTCGCGGACATCCTCCGCAAAGGGATGGATGCCGCAGGCCCGGCAGAACCGGTGCGCGATGGCATGATTGCCGAATGTGTAGGTGCCGAGATCGTCGCCCCAGGCCAGGACCTGCAAGGTCCCGTGCGGGATGGCACACAACAGGGCGCCCTTGCGCGAGCAGATCGAGCAATTGCACCGCAAGGCGCCCGTCAGTTCGGCCTTGAATTCGAAGGCGACCTTGCCGCAGTGGCAGCTGCCTTTGTAGAGCATCGGATTTTTCCTCGCATTAGACAGGGTGCAAAACCGCCTGCGCCGGGTTAAGTCTCGGCAATCCATGCCCCAAGGACGTTCAAGACGTCCGGAGTCCGACACCGAAAATGCAATCCGTTCGTGATCATCTGGAAACCATTCTCGCGCGCCTCGCTGCCCGTGCCGGCGAAGAGCGCGTGTTCACGAAGCTCTATGCCGAAGCCGCGCGTGCCGCGGCCGATGCCAGCGATGCGCGCCAGCGCGCGGGCGTAACACTGGGGCCGCTCGATGGCACCATCGTCTCGGTCAAGGACTTGTTCGATGTCGCCGGCGAACCAACCACGGCCGGCTCGCTGATGCTTAGGGCCGCAGCACCTCCGCTGTGCGATGCCGTGATCGTCAGCCGGCTGCGGCAGGCCGGCGCGATGATCATCGGCAAGACCAACATGACCGAATTCGCCTTCACCGCGATCGGCGACAACCAGCACTATGGCACGCCCGGCAATGCCGTGGACACCAGCCGCATTCCGGGCGGTTCATCCTCAGGCGCCGGCGTCTCGGTCGGTGAGGCGACGAGCGAAATATCGATCGGTTCCGACACCGGCGGTTCGATACGCATTCCGGCTTCACTCAACGGTGTCGTCGGCTTCAAGCCGACTGCGCGGCGCGTGCCTCTTGCCGGCGCGTTCCCGCTGTCCGCCACGCTGGACTCGATCGGTCCGCTTGCCCGAACCGTCGCCCAATGTGCCGCCGCCGACGCCGTAATGGCCGGTGAAGTGCCGACCGCGCTGACGCCGATTGCCCTTGCAGGGCTTCGCGTCGGCATTCCGCGCGGCATTCTTTTCGAAGAGATGGAAGACGAGGTGGCGACCGCGTTCGACCGCTGCCTTGGCAAGATCGAACAGACGGGCGCGCGGATCGCGGGCTTATCGATCGATGATCTGCTTGCCGATTTGCGGGCCGCCACCAAGCGTGGCTCGATTGCTGCCATGGAAGGGGCCGAAGTGCATGCCGACTGGCTGGCGGCTGGGGCTTCGGTGCCGGTCGACCCGCATGTCAGCGGACCTTTGTCGCGGGCGGCAATGCTGCCGACGCCTGTCTACATCAGAGCAATGCGCCGTCGCACAGCACTCGTCGTCGCCATGGACGAGCGGCTGGCATCGGTCGATGTGCTGGCTCTGCCGACCACGCCGGTGACGGCGCCGACCATCGTTTCAATGACCGAAGATGCCGAGCTGCGCGACCACGTCGAAGGCCTGCTGTTGCGCAACACGCAGGTTGCCAACCAGTTCGATCTCTGCGCAATCTCGCTGCCGATGCCGGGCACTCCGCTGCCCGCCGGTTTGATGCTGGTGGCGCGCAACGGGCATGATCGGCGCCTGCTGCGGATTGCGGCTGAAATAGAACAGCTGCTTGGCGCGTGACCAGGGCTGGACTGAATATCAGTGCGACGAACAGTGCTTGCGTTCGCTGTCCTTGGCGGTCCGCACGATACGGGTCGCGACCAGCCAGGGGAGATTGTGCTCCTTGCCGGTGATCGTCTGGGTGCGGTGCTCGATCGAGCCTCTGACGACGATCTTGCCGGCATAATGCGCGTCGGAAAGATCGGTTATCGCCTTGTCGGCCTGCGGCAATCCGCGGGGATCGATCGAGACGCCCTTGATGATCGCGCCGGTGGCAAGGTCGAGTGCGCTGTTCGACGGGCACGGCGCCTTGAAGCAGCGCAGCCCGTTGTCGCAATAGACATAGCTGCTTTCGGCCGCGAATGACGGCATGGCGCAGAGCGAACACACGACGGCTACCAGCGATGCGAGGCGTGGATCGGACATGGTGCTCAACGTCGCGGAGAATTGGGGCGAAACCGCGATGCTTTAGCTATCGGCCGGAAACCGTCGCCGGTAATGATCGACCACTTCGGGATTGCGCAGATTGACCGGCAGCTTGCCCGCTAGCACCAGCAAGGCTTCACCCGCCGCGCCGACGCCCATGCGCATCATCGATTCCTCGGTGATGCCGGCCATGTGCGGCGTGATGATGACATTGTCGAAGCCGAAATAGGGATGGTTCGACGGCAGCGGCTGCGTCGCAAAAACGTCGAGCGCGGCACCGCCGATACGGCGTTTCTGCAACGCCTCGATCAACGCGTCGTCATCGATGACCGGTCCGCGAGACACGTTGATGAGCAGCGCCTGCGGCTTCATGCGGGCGATCCGCTCACGGTTGATCAGGCCGCGCGTTTCCGGCGTCAGCGGGCAGCACAGAACGATGATGTCGCTTTGTTCGACTAGGGCGTCGATCGACAGGAAGCCGACCTTGTCCGGCGCCGGCTGCATGCTGCGCGTCGTCGCCACCACCTTCAGGTCGAAGCCGTGCGCGGCGATATGGCCGACCGCTTGGCCGACGGCACCGAGGCCGACGATGCCAATCGTCTTGCCGGCAAGCTCAATGTTGGCATTGGCGTGCTCGCGGCCGGCGAGCCAGCCTTTGGTGCGCAGGTCGCGGTCGACGACGCGGAAGTTGCGCAGCAAGGCGAGCGCCACGAACATGACGTGCTCGGCAACCGAGCGGGCATTGACCGCCGGCACGTTCGCCACCAGCACGCCGGCGGTGGTCGCTGCTTCCATGGGGATCATGTCGAGCCCGGCGCCATGACGGATTGCCGCCCGCAGCAGCGTCGCGCCGTCGAAAAGCTGTGATGGCAGCGGCGCGCGCACGATGACGATGTCGGCATTCCTCGCCTCGGCGGCCAGCGTGGCCGGATCGATGGCGGAAGCGACGACGAGTTCGCCGGCGCCGGCCAGCATGGCCGAGGCGCGCGGGTGTAGCGGGTGTGTCGTGAGGATACGGGCCATGTCGGTCAGGCTTTTTCGAGCGCCGGGCTTTGCGGTTCCTCGCCATGGCCCTCGATCAGGCCTTTCCAGTAGCTCTCAGCCCCTTGCAGATGGGCGCTCATCAGCGCCTGGGCGAGATTGCCGTCGCGGCGCAGCAGCGCCTCATAAATCTGGATATGCTCGGCATGCGAGCGCAGGTTGCGCTCGGGGTCGTTGAAATAGATCGGCAGGCGCTGCTCGCCCATCATGTAGTAGACGCTGCAGACATTGTGGAAGACGCTGTTCTTGGTGGCGCGCACGATTTCGAGGTGGAATTCGCGGTCTTCCCTGGCAAGCCCTTCACCGGCGGCGATGCGCTCTTCCGAAGCCTTCAGGATTTCGCGCAGCCGCTCGAAATTCTCCTCGGTGGCGCGCGAACAGGCAAGTTCGGCCGCCTTGATCTCGTGGATCTTGCGCAGTTCGACCGTCTCGTAGATCTGGATCGGGTCGAGCGGCAGGCCTGCGCGGGCAAAAAGCGCCATGGCCTCCACACTGGCCTGCTTGGTGTCGATGTAGATACCGGACTTGGCTCGACGCTCGACGATGCGCATGGCCTCCAGGATGGCCAGCGCCTCGCGGATCTGACCGCGGCTGACGGCGAAATGCTCCGCCAGTTCGCGTTCCGAAGGCGTTCGGCCGCTCTCCTTGTCCGAATGGGAGAACAGGTAGGCAGCGAGTTCTGCGAGGAGGTTCTTTTCTTTCATCGTCAACCGCGTTGCGCGTGCGCCTCCAGGAACCGCTCCGAAATGGTGAATCCCAGACCCGGTTTTTCCGGGATCGCTATCATACCGTCCCTGGCTTCGACAGTCTCTTCGACCAGATCATGGATCATCGGGTTGGCGCCAAGCGAATATTCGACGGTGAAACTCGACGGCGAGGCGGCGCAGACATGCAAGCCTGCGAAAAAACAGGGCGCGCCGGCCCACAAATGGGGTGCAAAGCGCAAATTGAAGGCGCTGGCGATGGTGCCGATCTTCATCGCCTCGCTGATGCCGCCGCAGAAAGCGGGATCAGGCTGGAAGATGTCGGCGGCTTTGAGCACGGCAAGGTCGCGGAAGGCATAGCGTGTCGCCTCGCTTTCGCCGGTGGCGATCGGGACGGCACCTGACGCCCGCACTTCAGCCATGCCGGGCTTGTCGTCAGCGATAATAGGTTCCTCGAACCAGGCGAGGTCCAAATCGTTGACAAGGTGGATGAAGCGCTTGGCCTCGGCCACCGTGTAGGTGCCGTGCGCGTCGACCATCAGTTCGACATCGGGGCCGAGCGCCTGCCGTGCGGCCCGCACGCGGGTGGCGGAAATGTGCGCCGCGCCATCCATGGCGCCAACCCGCATCTTCAGCGCCTTGAAGCCGCCCTTGGCGATATAGGACTTCAACTGCTCGCCGATGGCGTCGGCGGCCGCCCAGCCGCCGGAGGCATAGGCCGGCATGCGATCGAGCTTGCGGCCGCCGAGCAGCCGCCAGACCGGAACGCCAAGCGATTTGCCAAGAATGTCCCACAGCGCGATGTCGACGGCGCTGATGGCGGCGATGCTCATGCCGCGCCGCGCCAGTTGCGGCATGGCGTGGCCGCCACGCGCGGCGCTGTCGTGGCGCACGCCATTGTAGAGCATCTCCCATATGACGCCGATGTCGGCCGGATCGCGGCCGACCAGTTGCGGCCCGACCTCATGGTTCAGCATGTGGACGAGCGCACCGTAGCTGCCGGCACTGCCAGCGGCGTTCTTGCCTTCGCCCCAGCCGACCAGCCCGTCATCGGTCTCGATGCGCAGGATGGCGGCGTCGAAGGTCGTCACCTGACCGAAGTCGCTGCGGTGCTGCCGAGCGGCTTCGATCGGAACGCGGATCCACCAGGCTTGGACGGACTTGATGCGCATATTCTTCCCCAGCCCCGCCGCCGGTCAGGGCGGAAGGGCGAATTTCCCAGAGGCAGTCGGCTACTTGATCAGCGGCAGCAACGTCTCGGCGTTGATGCGCATCTGGTCGGTGTAGAATTTCTCGGTGAGCACGCTGGAGCCGTGGTCCTGGATGAACTTCAGCTGCTCGGGCGAGATGTCGACCGGATTGCGCTCGACCATGTCGGGATAGGGGGCTGCCGGCGTCCGGTCGACGGGCGCGACGAACTCATTGGTCAGCGCGCCGTCGTAGCCGATCTCGCGCAAGGTGGCGACGATCTTCGGCCAGTCGATCTGGCCGAGGCCGGCGGCAAACCGGTTGTTGTCGGCGACATGGAAGTCGAACAAGCGCTTTCCGGCCTGCCGGATCGCGTCATAGACGTTAAATTCTTCCATGTGGATGTGATAGGCATCGAGGCAGACGCCGCATTCGGGGCTGACCGCATCGGCCAGCGCCAGCGCCTGGGCGCCGCGATTGAACAGATAGGTCTCGAAGCGGTTGAGCGGTTCGACAGCGATCTTGACGCCGACCTTCTTGGCGTGGGTGAAGCACTCGCGGGTGGCGTCGACCACCCACTTCCATTCCTCTTCCTCGGTCCCGTCAGGCACAACCTTGCCGACGGTCGCCGGAACCAGCGTGATGATCTCGCCATCGAGTTCGCTGACCATGGTCAGCACATCCTTGACATATTGAACGGAACGCTCGCGCTGGCCCTGGTTCCTGGCGGCAAGGTTGCGCTCGCCCAGCATCAGGGTCACCGCGCCCCAGCAGCGAATACCATGCTCCTTCAGCAACGCCCGGGTCTCCTTGGTCTTGTACTGCTCGGGCTCGCCGGAAATCTCGATCGACTCATAGCCGAATTTCTTGATGCGCTTGAGCGTCGTCTCCAAGGGTTCCGCGCGCATCCAGTTGTGCGTCGAAAGATGCATGGTCTGTCCTTCCCAACTCGTCTCTATGGTTCGCCTGCGACATGCATCGCCAAAAGGCGACACAAAGGTTCCTCCCCAAGGCGTTCCCAGCCTTTTCTCGCAAACTGGTTCGACCAATTGGGCCTGAAGCGAGGTCTACAGCAAATTCTCCAGATCGGCAAGAAGCGCTGGGATGCAACTTTCGCTGGGGATTATTTGCTTGATTATATTGAGATATATAGGCCTGCACCGGGTGATTTTAGGGTCTTGGTGGCGCATTGCATGGCTTGACCAAATTTCCACATTTGGTAATACCAGAATGGCGGTGCGTGCAAGCACCCGTTGAGAAAAGACCAAAGTGGCTGGCCCTGTTTCCAATCGGCGCTATGCTCGGTCGAGAGAAATGAGGGAGGATGCCGATGCCGACGACAATGAAGGGCCCTGGGCTGTTTCTGGCGCAGTTCGCGGGCGACGCCGCGCCGTTCAACTCACTGGCGTCGATCACCAAATGGGCGGCCGGTCTCGGCTACAAGGGCGTGCAGATCCCGACCTGGGACGCGCGGCTGTTCGACCTCAAGAAGGCGGCTTCTTCCAAGGCCTATTGCGATGAGGTGAAGGGCATCTGCGCGGATGCCGGCGTCGAGATCACCGAGCTGTCGACGCATCTGCAGGGGCAACTGGTGGCGGTGCATCCTGCCTATGACGCGCAGTTCGACGGCTTTGCGCCGGCTTCAGTGCACAACAATCCCAAGGCACGGCAAAAATGGGCGGTCGAACAGATGGAGTTCGGGGCCAAGGCCTCGAAGAACCTTGGCCTCAAGGCCTCGGTCAGCTTCTCGGGAGCGCTGGCCTTTCCCTACCTCTACCCCTGGCCGCAGCGGCCGGCCGGGCTGATCGAGGAAGCGTTCGCTGAGCTCGGCAAGCGCTGGAAGCCGATCCTCGATGTCTATGAGGATAATGGCGTCGATATAGGCTACGAGATTCATCCCGGGGAAGACGTGTTCGACGGCGCCACCTTCGAGATGTTCCTCGATGCGGTCGGCGGCCACAAGCGCTGCAACATCAATTACGATCCGTCGCATTTCCTGCTGCAGCAGCTCGACTATCTCGAATTCATCGACATCTATCACGAGCGCATCAAGGCGTTTCACGTCAAGGACGCAGAGTTCAACCCGACCGGCCGGCAAGGCGTCTATTCCGGCTATCAGAGCTGGACCAACCGTGCCGGCCGCTTCCGTTCGCTGGGCGACGGACAGGTGGATTTCGGCGGCATCTTCTCCAAGCTGACACAGTACAATTATGATTCCTGGGCGGTGCTGGAGTGGGAGTGCTGCCTGAAGCATCCGGAGGATGGTGCGGCCGAGGGCGCGCCTTTCATCGAGCACCACATCATCCGCGTGACCGAAAAGGCATTCGACGACTTCGCCGGTGGCACCACCGACAAGAAGTTGCTGCGCGCCATGATGGGAATCTGACGCGGTTTCCCCTCCCCTCGAGGGGAGGGTGGCCCGAAGGGCCGGGAGGGGTCGGTTCATGCCGAACTCTGCCTCAACGACCCCACCCGATCCGCTGCGCGGATCGACCTCCCCTCAAGGGGAGGTGAGCAACAGCGAGGAGCAAGATATGGTCGGCGCATCGAAGTCGGAAACGGGAGGCGGCCCGATCCGCTATGGCATGGTCGGCGGCGGGCAAGGCGCTTTCATCGGCGCAGTGCACCGGATCGCGGCGCGGCTGGACAATGATTTCGTGCTGGTTGCCGGTGCTTTGTCAGCCGACCCGGCCCGTGCCAAGGCCTCGGCCGCCGAACTGGGGCTCGACCCCGCACGCAGCTATGCATCCTATGCCGAGATGGCCAAGGCCGAGGCGAAGCGCCCCGATGGCATTGAGGCGGTGGCCATCGTCACGCCCAACAATGTCCATGTGCCAGCGGCAAAAGCTTTCCTCGAGGCCGGCATCCACGTCATCTGCGACAAGCCGCTGGCGACGACGCTCGCCGAAGCAAAAAAGCTTGCGGCGATAGTCGAGAAGACCGGCAAGGTGTTCGTGCTGACGCACAACTACACCGCCTATCCGATGATCCGCCAGGCGCGCGAGATGGTCGCCAAGGGTGTGCTCGGCGACATACGCATCGTGCAGTCCGAATATCCGCAGGACTGGTTGACCGAGGACCTTGCCGCGACAGGCCAGAAGCAGGCGGCGTGGCGCTCCGACCCCAAGCAGGCAGGCGCCGGCGGCGCGCTGGGCGATATCGGCACGCATGCCTACAACCTCGCCCGCTTTGTCTCGGGGCTGGAACTGGACTCCCTGTCGGCCGATCTCGACGCCTTCGTGCCGGGCCGGCTACTCGATGACAACGTCAACGTCATGCTGCGCTTCAAGCCGGTCGGCAAGACGCACCCGGCCAAGGGCATGATCTGGGCAAGCCAGGTGGCGCCCGGCCATGAGAACGGGCTGAAGCTGCGCATCTATGGCTCGAAGGGTGGGCTGGAATGGGTGCAGGCCGACCCGAACTATCTCTGGTACACGCCGTTCGGCCAGCCGAAACAACTGATAACCCGCAATGGCGCCGGCGCGCTGCCGGTGGCGGGCCGTGTCAGCCGCGTGCCGTCAGGCCATCCCGAGGGCTATCTCGAAGGTTTCGCCAACATCTACCAGGAGGCCGCGCGCGCTATCCGCGCGGCACGCCGCAAGGGCGGCAAGCCGGCCAAGGACGTCGTCTTCCCGACCATCCAGGACGGCGTCGAGGGCATGGCCTTCATCGAGGCCTGCGTGAAGTCATCGAAGAAGAATGGGGCGTGGACGAAGCTCTGAAATAGAGGCGGTCCGGGGGATCCAAGGGGAGGGGGGCGTCGATGAAAATCGGCATGTGCATGTTCTTATGGACGACGGCCGTGTCCAAGACACACGAGCCGCTGTTGCGCGACATCAAGGCAACCGGTTTCGATGGCGTTGAGATACCGATCTTCGCCGGCACGCCCGACGACTACAAAAAACTCGGCGAACTGCTCGACCGCATCGGACTGGAGCGGACCGCGGTTTCAGCGATGGGCGATCCCCGGATGAACCTGATCTCGGCCGATGCGGCAACGCGCAAGGCCGGTGTCGATTATATGAAATGGGCGATCGACTGCGCCGATGCGCTTGGCGCCAGCACGCTGAGCGGCCCGCTGCATTCGACGCTCGGCGCCTTTTCCGGCTCCGGGCCGACGGCCGCCGAGAAGAAGCGCTCCGTCGCCTCGCAGCGCGCTATCGGCGACCATGCCGGCAACAAGGGCGTTACCATCGGGCTCGAGGCGCTGAACCGCTTCGAATGCTACCTGCTCAACACGATGGCGGACCTGTCCGAGCATATCGATGCCATCGACCGGCCGCACATCAAGGCGATGTACGACACCTTCCACGCCAATATCGAGGAGGCCGACCCGATCGATGCCTACACAAAACACCGCAGGAATGTCGTTCATATCCACATCTCGGAAAACGATCGCGGCGTGCCGGGGCGCGGCAACATTCCGTGGAAGGAAACATTCTCGGCCATTCGCAAGAGCGGCTATGACGGCTGGCTGACGATCGAAGCGTTCGGCCGTTCGCTGAAGGATTTGGCGGCGGCGACCAAGGTGTGGCGCGATTTTTCCGAGAGCCCGGAAGCGGTTTATCGGGATGGGTATAAGCATATCAGGAACGGGTGGAGGAAAGCCGCTTAGGCACCCTTCGTCATGGCGGGACGGAGCAAAGCCTTCCAACACACCTGCCGCCGCGTTCCTTCACACCCCCCTCTGTCCTGCCGGACATCTCCCCCGCAAGGGGGGAGATCGGATGTCCGTCGGCCTTCGCTAATCTTCGGCGTTGGAAGGACGGCGCCGTCAGCGGAACCGCCCAATCTCCCCCCTTGCGGGGGAGATGGCCGGCAGGCCAGAGGGGGGTGCTGTCCCGCCGACTTTTCGCCCAATTGTGCACCACAGGACGATCACCCCTGCTCGGCCTGGATCCTGTTGTAGTCGTGGATCGTCTGGCTCAGCCGGCGGCGCAGGAAGTTGGAGATGTTGTCGAAGATGAAGACAACGGCCAGGATCAGCAGCACCATGTAGAAGACGTTGGCCCAGTTGGAGTTGGTGCGCATCGCTTCCCACAGCTTCAGGCCGATGCCGCCGGCGCCGACAGCGCCAATGATGGTGGCGCCGCGGGTGTTGGATTCCCACTGGTAGAGCGTCTGGCTGATGAACACCGGCACCACTTCCGGCAGCACGCCGTAGCGCTGCACCAGAAGGCCGTTGGCTCCGGTCGAGGTAATACCCTCGCGCGGTTTGTCGTCGATGTTCTCCAGCGCCTCGGAATAGGTTTTGCCGAGCGTGCCGATCTCGGTGAAGAAGATGGCTGCACTGCCCGCCAGCGGTCCCGGCCCGAAGGCACGGGTGAAGAACAGCGCCCAGATCAGCATGTCGATGGAGCGCATGAAGTCGAAGAAGCGCTTGAGCACCTGGTTGACCAGCCGGCTGGGCGTGATGTTTCGGGCGGCGAAGAAGGCCAGCGGGAAGGCGACGATGCCGCCAAGCATGGTGCCGAGAAAGGCCATGACGATGGTCTGCAGGAGCTTCGTCCAGACATCGCCATGCTGCCACTGGGCGTTGTTCCAGATGTTGTCGCCGGCCAGCGCCAGATTGGACGTGCCTGGTTTCAGTTCCGGTCCGGAGACGATCAGCGAGGCGACTTCGCTTGCCGACTTGCCGAAGAAGGGCGAGCGGGTGTCGAAGACGAAGTTTGCCCAGCCGAGAAATCGCTTTCGGATCCTGACGCGGTCAACGGCGACACGGGCCTCGCCGGCAAAGCCCATGTCGGCGACGACCTCATCTTCATGCGCGGTGATCCAGCCGGGTACCGGCCCCGAGATCAGCGGCTTGCCGGTGCCAAGCGCGACCGCAACGGTCTCACCATGGGCAATTATCGTCGCCTGCGTCTTGGCGAAGGTGATCGAGTTGGCGGTGCCGTCGATAAGGACCGTCACCGAACCATCGGCATTGGTCTTGACCCAGTCCGGATCTGGATTCGGGCCGAGCACCGAGAAGCGTGGATATTTGGCGGTGATCTGCGGTTCGTCGAGGCGGAAGATCGGCTGCACGTCGTAGCTGATCCACTGGGTCAGAAACAACGGCAGGCGCTCCCAGTGCGATTCCCGCATGACCTGCGGCAGGTTGAAGAACCACAGGGCATAGAGCAGGTAGAGGAAGATGCCGCCAAGCAGCATCAGCGGCCCGAAGCGCTTGTGGAACGGCCGCTGGCACACCTGCGGGAAGCGCTCTTCGATCGACTGGATTTGATCGGCGGTCAAGGCAGCCATGGTCAAGCCCCCACCACGAAAGCCTGCTCGCCGACCAGCTTGCGGCGCAGCCAGGCGGAGAACTGGTCGACGATGAAGATCGTCGTGAACAGGAGCAGCACGAGAGCTATCGTCTTGGCGCCGAAGCCGCGCGAGATCGACAGCTTCAACTCCTCGCCGATGCCGCCGCCGCCGACCGCGCCCATGATGGTGGAAATGCGGACATTTATCTCAACACGCAGCAGCGTGTAGGACATGAAGTTGGGCAGCACCTGCGGCAGGCCGGCAAAGCGCACCCGCTCGAACCAGTTGGCGCCGACAGCCCTCAGTCCTTCCTCGGCGCGCATGTCGATGTTCTCGTTGATCTCGTAGAACAGCTTGCCCAGCGCGCCGATCGAATGCAGGCCGATGGCGATGATGGCGGCGATCGGGCCGATCGAGACGATGGCGGCGAACAGGCCCGCGATGACGATCTCGGGAAAGGCGCGCAGCAGCTCCATGAGGCGCTTGACGATCAGCCGCAGCACCGGATGCGGCGTCAGATTGCGCGCCGCGATGAAGGAGAACGGCACGGCGAAGACGAAGCCGATGAAGGTCGAGACCAGCGCCACGTTGAGCGTGGTCAGCATCAGCTCGAAATATTCGGGGATGTAGAAGCTGTCCCAGACATACGAGCGGCCAAGCGGAAAGTTGAATTCCTGGGTGCCGGTGTCATGCGGGGAAGCGATATCGAACATCGCCCGCCAGACATCGTTCCAGTCCTTGGGGACGAGCCAGCTCAGGAAGTCCAGCAAATGCGGCAACCGGTCGAAGAAATGCCCGGCATTGGCCTCGTCGGCGAACCACATGGTGCTGCCAAGCGCGATGATGAGAAGGCCGACACCGATGGCGGTGTAGAGCCGGCGCAAGGACGTCTGGCGACGCCAGGCGTCGGCCATCTGGTGAGTGGCGCCGGAAGGGGCTGTCACGGAAAGGGTCATGATCGGACATGCAAGAAGGGCGGCGTTTTATCGACGCCGCCCTTCCTGATTTCGCCGTTAGCCGCCAATGGCTGCCTTACGGGCTTCGACGATGACGTTGTAGAAGTCCGCCTTGACCGGGACGTAGCCGGTAAAGTCGCCGCCTTCGACGCCTTCGAAGCAAGCCTTGTCCTTCTTCGGCAACTGCGTGAAGAAGTCGGCGAGCTTGGCGGTCATTTCGTCGCGGAGCGCGGTGCGCACGACCAGCGGGCCGTTCGGGATCAGGCCCGAGCGCCAGACTTCGACGAAGTCGTTGGGGTCGACGGCGCCCTTGGCGACTTCCTTGTGGAAGGTGCCCGAGGTGTAGCCGTCCTTGAAGTCGCCGATACCGGAGGAATCGTCCACCGCCACATCGACCTTGCCGTCGCGCACGGCCAGAACGTTGTTCTCGTGGCCGCCGTTGAACTGGGTCGAAGCGAAGAAGGTTTCGTTCGAAGCGCCGGTGTCCTTCGGGATCTGGGTCAGCGGGATCAGATAGCCGGAGGTAGAATCCGGATCGGCGTAGCCGAGTTTCTTGCCCTTGGCCGACTTGATATCGGTGATGCCGGAGGATTTCAGCGCCAGGCCGATCGAATAGTAGCCGGTGGCGCCGTCGGTCTGCTGGGTGGTGAGGATCGGGGTGACCGCCTTCGGGTCCTTGAGAGCGATGCTGGCGTAGCCGGAAGCGCCGAGTTCGGCGAAGTCGAGCGTGCCGCCAAGCAGGCCCTGGATCACGCCGTCATAGTCGGCAGCGGGGAACAGCGAGACCTTTTCGAAGCCGAATTCGGCCTTCAGATGGTCGGCGAGGCACTGGTAGTTGCGCAGCCGGTCGGTTTCGTTTTCGCCGCCGAGAATGCCGACGCGAAATTCCTTCATGTCGGCGGCATGGGCCATGCTGGTCGCCATGGCGAGCACCGAAACGGCGCTGAAAACCATCTTCCTGAACATCTGTAATCTCTCCTGTAGGTTCCGGCCCCGCGCCGGCAGCGTTCTCGATTTTGACAGGTGCCCTTGACGCGGGCTGTCGATCCAGGCCGCTCTCAGTATCCCGGGAATGCGGGCTCGAGCGGTCCGGCGGATGCGGCGATCTTTCGGCTGAAGGCAACGCTGGTCGAGGTGATGGCCTCGGAGATTTCCTGGCCATTGCTGTCGGCGCCGTAGACGAGACGCACGGCCTCGCGGTTGAGTTCTTCCGGCGGGCCGTCGAAGACGACCTTGCCGGCGGCCATGCCGATGATGCGGTTGCAGTAGGTGCGGGCGGTGTCCAGCGTGTGAAGATTGGTGACGACGGTGATGCCGTCGCGCAGATTGATGTCCTGCAGCGAATCCATCACCACCTTGGCGTTGAGCGGGTCGAGCGAGGCGATCGGCTCGTCGGCGAGGATCACTTTGGGCTGCTGCATCATGGCGCGGGCAATGGCGACGCGCTGCTGCTGGCCGCCCGACAAGGTGCCTGCGGGCTGCAGCGCGATGCGGGCAATGTCGAGCCGCTCGAGTGCCGCGACCGCCTCGGCGCATTCGGCGCGCGAGAACATGCCGAACAGGTTGGTGATGGTCGAACGGTGGTTCAGCTTGCCGAGCAGCACGTTGGTCAGCACGTCGAGGCGCGGCACCAGGTTGAACTGCTGGAAGATCATGGCGCAGTCACGCTGCCAGCGCCGCAGCGGCGAGCCGCGCAACTGGGAAACCTCGGCGCCGTCAAAAAAGATCGATCCCTGGCTGGGATCGATGAGACGGTTGATCATGCGAAGAAGGGTCGATTTGCCGGCGCCCGAACGGCCGATAATGCCAACCATCTGACCCTGTGGGATGGCGATGTTGATGTCGCTGACGGCGGTGTTCTTACCAAATCGGCGGCTGACACCGCGGATTTCGAGCGTGGCGGAATTTGCTGACATGGGGCAGGTTCCAGTCTGGACCATATTGATCGTCAGGCACTCGCCTAACGCAGCCACATGAACCTGCCGTGTCGCGGTGATGTCAGTTTTGTTACGCTCCACAGGTGTGGAGTTATGGCCGGCCCAGGGCCAGCAGGTCCTCGAAGTGCTCCATGTCCCTGAAGCCGCAGAAGGCGGGAGTTTTGATTTCGATCACGGGAGCCTGCTGCTCGAAAAAGCTTGAGAGAGTCATCGAACAGGTCCTGCCATGTGGCTGCCATGACGATGATGTGAAGAATTATCCTTCGTATTTTTCCAGGAAGGCCTCGGCCGATAGTTCCCGGAAATCGTCGAGCGAAGCGCGCAGCCTGGCATGATCCCAGTCCCACCAGGCAAGCGCCTGATAACGGTCGGCGGTGCGGCGGTCGAAGCGCTCACGGATCGGTTTGGCCGGCACGCCGGCGACGATGGTGTAGGGGGCGACGTCCTTCGAGACGACGGCTCCGGCGCCGATCGCCGCGCCGTCACCGACGGTGACGCCGGGCAGGATGGTCGAGCCGTGGCCGAGCCAGGTGTCGTGGCCGATGGTGACTCGCCTGGCGCGACGCTGGGCGAAGAATTCTGTCTCGTGCTCGGCGTCGTCCCAGTAGTCCGAGGCGCGATAGGTGAAATGGTGCAGCGTTGGCCGCCAGGTCGGGTGGTTGGTGGCGTTGATGCGCACGCTGGCGGCGATGTTGGCGAACTTGCCGATCGTCGCGCACCAGACGGCGCAGTCCTGCATCATGTAGGAATAGTCGCCAAGCTCGCTTTCCGACACCCGGCTGCGGTCGGCGATCTCGGTCCAGCGGCCGAGCGTCGAATTCTGCACATCCGCCGTCGGATGGACCAGCGGCGTCTCGGACAATTTCCTGGTCATGCGGCGATTTTTCCGGGAGCGAAAGCGGTGACGTCGATGATGCGGTCGGCAACCGCCTCGCGTACGTCGTGGTCATGGAAGATGCCGAGCAGCGCGACATCAGCCGCCTTCTTGGCGGCGATGAGTTCAATCACGACATCGCGGTTTTTGGCGTCGAGCGAGGCGGTCGGCTCGTCGAGCAGCAGGATCGGATGCTCGGTGATGAAGCCGCGTGCGATGTTGACGCGCTGCTGCTCGCCACCGGAGAAGGTCGCAGGTGGCAATGCCCAGAGTTTCTCCGGCAGGTTGAGCTGCGCCAGCAAGGCGCGTGCCTTGCCGCGGGCAATCTCGCGATCCTCGCCGCGCTCGACCAGCGGTTCGGCGACGACATCCAGCGCCGAAACGCGCGGCACGGTGCGCAGGAATTGGCTGACATAGCCGATCGTTTGCCGGCGCACGGCAAGCACGGTGCGCGGGCTGGCAGTGGCGAGGTCGATCAGCCCGTCATCGTGGCTGACGATGATCTGGCCTTCGTCGACGGCGTAGTTGCCGTAGAGCATCTTCAGGATCGAGCTCTTGCCGGCACCGGACGGGCCGCCGAGCACGGTGCATTCGCCGGCCCTGATCGAGAACGAGACACCGGCGATAACAGGCAATTTGATGCCGTCGCGCAGATGCATGGTGAAGCTCTTGGCGACGTCTGAGACAACGAGGGGCGTCGGCATCAGAAGGTCCTCCAATCGCTGTTGGTTTGCGGGCCAGCACCCCCCTCTGGCCAATGCAATTGCATGTGCGGAATAACGGTGAAATCTCGAAGCGGGTGTTTGCGAGGTGTCGGCGCGAGGCACCCCCCTCTGTCCTGCCGGACATCTCCCCCGCAAGGGTGGAGATTGGCAGTTTCACCCGCAGCGCTTTTCTTGCAGCCTTGGTAATTGGTGAAAGCAGCAGGGACAGCCGATCTCCCTCCTTGCGGGGGAGATGGCCGGCAGGCCAGAGGGGGGTGCCTCGCGCCAAGGTTTCGCGAACACGCGCTTTGAGACTTCATCGTCAAACCTGCAGAATCGAGGAAACGAGCAACTGGGTGTAGGGCGCGCGCGGGTCGTCGAGCACGCGGTCGGTGAGGCCGCTTTCGACGACGCGGCCGTCCTTCATCACCATCATGCGCTGCGACAACAGCCGCGCCACGGCAAGGTCATGGGTGACGACGATGGCCGCCAGGCCGAGATCGGTGACCAGCCCGCGCAACAGATCGAGCAGGCGCGCCTGGACCGAGACATCGAGGCCGCCGGTCGGTTCGTCCATGAACACCAGACGCGGGCCGGTGACGAGGTTGCGGGCGATCTGCAGGCGCTGGCGCATCCCGCCGGAAAAGGCGCGCGGTTCGTCGTCGATGCGGTCCTCGTCGATCTCGACGCGCGACAGCCAGTCGACCGCGGTGGCGCGGATCTTGCCGTAGTGGCGGTCGCCGACCGCCATCAGCCGCTCGCCGACATTGGCGCCGGCCGATACCGTCATGCGCAGGCCGTCGGCCGGGTTTTGGTGGACAAACCCCCAGTCGGTGCGCATCAGGAAGCGGCGCTCGGCCTCACTCATGCGGTAGAGTTCGCGGAACTGGCCATCGCGCATGCGGTAGCTGGCGGTGCCGGAGGAGGGCAGCAGCCGCGTCGACAGGCAGTTGAGCAATGTCGTCTTGCCGGAGCCGGACTCGCCGACCACAGCCAGGACTTCGCCCGGCCACAGGTCGAAGGAGACGTTGTCGCAGCCGACGCGCGAGCCGTAGAATTTGGAAAGTGCCGAGACGCGCAGCAGCGGTTCGTCGGTCATTGCTTCTCCTTACCCTCCCCCTTGTGGGGAGGGTCGGCGCGCAGCGCCGGGGTGGGGGTTGAGTGGGCCGTAGATTGGTCAAGACCCCCCGCGCCTTCGGCGCGACCTCCCCACAAGGGGGAGGTAGGGGCGTTGCGCCGCTTCTCGCAATGGTCTGTGTCCGAGCAGACGAACATGTGGCCGCCATGGTCGTCGAGGATGACCTCGTCGAGATAGACATTCTCGGCCGCGCACAGCGCGCAGGGCTGGTCGAAGGTCTGCACCTCGAACGGATGATCCTCGAAGTCGAGGCTGACCACGTCGGTGAACGGCGGCACCGCATAGATGCGCTTTTCGCGGCCGGCGCCGAACAGCTGCAGCGCCGGTGAGCGATGCATCTTGGGATTGTCGAATTTCGGCGTCGGCGACGGGTCCATCACATAGCGGCCCTCGACCTTGACCGGATAGGCATAGGTGGTGGCGATGCGGCCGTGTTTGGCGATGTCCTCGTAGAGCTTGACATGCATGAGGCCGTATTCCTCCAGCGCATGCATCTTGCGCGTTTCGGTCTCTCGCGGTTCAAGGAAGCGCAGCGGCTCAGGGATAGGCACCTGATAAACAAGCACCTGGCCCGCCGTCAGCGGACGCTCGGGGATGCGGTGACGGGTCTGGATGATGGTGGCGCTGGCTGTGTCGGTGGTCACCGCGACGTTGGCGACCTTCTTGAAGAAGGCACGGATCGAGACTGCGTTGGTGGTGTCGTCGGCACCCTGGTCGATCACCTTCAAGACATCATCGGGGCCGATGATTGAAGCGGTGACCTGGACGCCGCCGGTGCCCCAGCCATAGGGCATCGGCATTTCGCGCGAGGCGAACGGCACCTGGTAGCCGGGAATGGCGATGCCCTTGAGGATCGCGCGGCGGATCATCCTTTTGGTCTGCTCGTCGAGATAGGCGAAGTTGTAGGTGGCGATGTCGGTCATGGTGCGACTTCCAGTCCCTTGGCGTAGCGCGCCAGCCGCTCAGCGAGCGTGCCGGTGTGCAGTTCGAACATGTGGTTGTCGTCGTCGTAGAAATAGATCGAGCGGCCTTCGCCCTCGACGCGCAGACGCGGCGGGCGCATGTCGAGGCCAAGCGTTTTGACGCGCTCGGCGTAGCGGTCGAAATCGGCGTCATCGATCTTGAAGGCGATGTGGTTGTAGCTGCGCTCCGGCAACGGCTCGCCCTCCATGAGGGCGACCCAGATGTCGCCGATCAGGAAGAATTTTTCGCGCGACAGCGAGAACTGTTCGGCGTCGCTGGCATAGACCTCGCGCGCGTCGAATACGCCCTCGAGGATGTCGGTCATCCGGTCGAGGTCGCGGACGATGAAGGTCATGTGGGACAGGCCTTCGATCATTCCGCGGCCTCCCGCTTCTCTTCGGCCTTGGCGGGGTTTTCGCGGGCGTCGTATTCGGCGCGCATGCGGCGCACGAGGTCGAGTTCGGCCTGGAAGTCGACATAGTGCGGCAGCTTCAGATGTTCGACGAAGCCGGTCGCCTGGACGTTGTCGGAATGCGAAATGACGAACTCCTCGTCCTGCGCGGCGGCGACGACATCCTCGCCGAGTTCGGAGGCGCGCAGCGCCCGGTCGCAAAGCGCCATCGCCATCGCCTTGCGCTCGCTCTGGCCGAAGACCAGGCCGTAGCCGCGGGTAAACTGCGGCGGCGCCTTGGCTGAGCCTTTGAACTGGTTGACCATCTGGCATTCGGTGACGCGGACAGTGCCGAGCGGGACAGCGAAGGGCAGTTCGGGCACGTCGAGCTCAAGCTCGACCTCGCCGATGCGGATCTCGCCGACGAAGGGATGGTTGCGGGCATAGCCGCGCTGGGTGGAATAGCCGAGCGCCAGCAAAAAGCCCTCGTCGCCGCGTGACAGCGCCTGCAGGCGGATGTCGCGCGCCATCGGGAATTCCAGCGGCTCGCGGGTGATGTCGCCGGGGACATGGTCCTGCGGCATGTCGCCGTCCGGTTCGATCAAGCCTTCGCGGGCGAGGATCGCCGATACGCGCGGCATGGCTTGCGCTTCCGTCTCGCGCAGCAAGGGCTGGGCGACGTCGGCGCCGGCGGCAAGCTCGGGATCGAGCAGCCGGTGGGTGTAGTCGAATGTGGGCCCGAGCAATTGGCCGCCGGGCAGGTCCTTATAGGTCGCCGACACGCGCCGCTCGACCAGCATTCCGGCGGTGTCGATGGGCCTGGTGTAGCCGAAGCGCGGCAGCGTGGTGCGATAGGCGCGCACCAGGAAGATCGCCTCGATCAGGTCGCCGCGCGCCTGGACGATTGCGAGTGCCGCCAACTCACGGTCGTAGAGCGAGCCTTCGCTCATCACCCGATCCACGCCGAGCGCCAGCTGCTCGACGATCTGGTCGAGGCGAAGGGCCGGCACCGAACGGTCGCCGCGTCGGCGGTCGGCAAGCAGGCTGTGGGCGTTGGCGATTGCGGCTTCGCCACCTTTTACCGCGACATACATTTTTTACGCCTCCATTGTCTTGATGCGCGTCGTGCGCGGCAGGCAGGCAATGCCATCTGATGTGGCGAGTATGATGTCGACGCCGCGCGGAAAGCGCTGGTTATTCTGCTTCCACTGCTCGACGAAATGGCGCGGTATCTGTGCCGGCGCGATCGTGGCGCTGGTTTCGATGCCGGGACCTTCGAGCAACAGCGGCGTGCCGGACACGAGATCGCCGACTTGCAGGATCAGCGTGGTCGAACGGTCGGGATAGTCCTGGGTGCCCTGCGAAAAACCATCGAGCGACATCATCTCGGCCGGGGCCGCGATGAAGGCGAAATGCGCATCGGCCGGTGTGTTGGCCAATGGCGCGCCGGTGTGGAACCCAAGCCAGGGTCTGATCGCGGTGGAAGCTTGCAGGGTCTGGTCGAGCCAGAGCGGGGTGTCGTTATCGCACAGCGCCAGTGCGATGGCGCCGGCGGCCGCCGAGAGCGGCGCCGGCGGGCGGGCGAAGGCCGGCAGCGGCTGCACGCTGCCTGGCCGCGCCATTGCGTCCATGACGGCGCGGAACACCGTCTGGGCATTGAAGACCGGATCGGCGAAACCGCCCTCTATCGATTGCGCTGCAATGTCCATCAGTCTTCTCCGCGAACCATGGTGAAGAAATCCACCTTCGTTGCCGCCGTCTCGGCGCGGCGTTTTTCATGCGCTGCGGTCAGAGCCGACCGCAGGGGCGCTATCAGTCCGGTCTCGACTTCATTGCGGCGGGCAGGGTCCTGCCACAGTGCGTCGGCGATGGCCGCCAGCTTCGCCTTCTGCTTGTCGCGGCCAAGCGCATAGCAATGACCGACCTCTCCGGACGGCAGCCGGACCGTGGCGCGGGTGACGGTCGCTTCGCCGACATTAAAGGGCGCGCCGCCGCCGCCGATGCGGCCGCGCAGGGTGACCAGGCCGGTCTCAGGGCCGCGCAGCAGTTCAGCGTCCGAAGGCAGTCCGGCCTCATTCCAGAGTCGTACGATGTCATCGCCGCTGGATTGCGTAAGGGTTGCCATGGCGGCCTTGCGCTCGGCCTGGTCGCGGGCTTCCTGTCCTCGCATCAGCAGCATTCCTCTTTGTCAATTTGTCTATTGATATAGACAACTATACAAATTATACCTATTATCTAACGCGTGTCCATGACGGGTGGATGACAGCGATATAAGACTGGGCGCTGGAAGGTTGGGGCAATGATGGTCGGGCGGCTGGCAGCGGACAGCATCGAGCGGCGCAGTGGCGTTTCGCTGTGGCGGCAGATCGCCGACAAGATCCTGCATGCGATCGCGATCGGCGATTTCACGGAGAATGCAGCGCTGCCGCCGGAGGTGGCGCTGGCAGAACGCTATGGCGTCAACCGCCATACAGTGCGCAGCGCCATATCAGCCCTTGTAAGGGAAGGCGTGCTGCGGGCCGAGCAGGGGCGCGGCACCTTCGTGCTGTCGCGCAAGCGGCTGTCCTATCCGATCGGCGCGCGCACACGTTTTTCGACCGGGCTGCAAGGGCAAACGACGGAGCGGCACATCGTCCTGCTCGCCTCGTCGGTCGAGCCGGCCAGCCAGCGCGTCGCCGAGGGACTGGGTCTTCCCAAGGGAGCCGATGTGATCCGGCTGGAAACGCGCGGCGAAGCCGACGGACGGCCGGTGTCGCGCGCTGCCGGCTGGTTCGAGGCCCGGCGCTTTGCCGGCATCGATGCCGCGATGGCGCAAACAGGCTCGATCACCGCCTCGGTGGCGCGGTTCGGCATCGACGACTATCTCCGGCAATCGACCGTGCTGTCGGCGCGCCATGCCGATGCGGCGGACCTTGCCGACCTCGACCTGCAGCCGGGCGCCATCGTGCTGGTCACGGTCGCTGTCAACGTCACGCCGGACGGCCAGCCGATCCAGTTTTCGGAGTCCAGGTTTCCGGCGGAACGGGTGGAGCTGAAGCTGTCGGCGCTGTAGCTAACGTCGTCATCCTTGGGCGAAGCAGGAGCGCAGCTCCGTCGCGGAGACCCAAGGATCCATGCCGCGATCTCGGGCGAAGAGCGCAGCGGCGCAGAATTCTGCACCGAAGCAACGCTCTCAGGTCACGGCATGGATCCTATGGTCTGCGCCGCGTCGCTTCGCTCCTCGCTCCGCCATAGGATGACGAAGCGATGGATGTTGCGGCTAGAGCGATTCCTATTTTGAGAGAATCGTAGGATTCCCAAAGCCGGATGTTTGTGATTCAAGATGCTGGCTGGATTGGAGGCC